>JAOTWT010000538.1 GCA_029862725.1 Acidobacteriota bacterium
CTCAGGCTATTCTTCTTCAGGTTATTGGATTTTTCGCATTCTCGGCCGCCATTTATCTCCTTACCGGAGGCGGACAATTTGCCGGAGATTCCTTGGCACCTACATTCTGGAAACCATCCTTTTTTTTCATCTCAGCAATAGTACTTATTTTTCTTGGCAAGGTTAAATTTGCGCTCACTAACGACGAAAAACTTGCGCGAGAACCGAATCGGGCTCCCGTCGTATACGTCCGGTCGTTCGATAACGCCAGGCAAGACTGGAGGCAGGCGTGGGCAGCCTCTTCGACAAGATTTCTGAGGCCCGTTGAAGAGCAGGTCCTATCCTCGATATTCGGAGCACTGGGACCGTTTATCACCACAGGTCGGTCGGTTGAGGACTTGTCGCGCTCCGCAGCCGAAAAAGAGGTAATTCAAGCAAGACGAAAGCGGGATTCCCAGCTCATTGATAGATCGGAACTCGTCATTTTGCAGATCGATGAAGGGCCGACAGGTGAATACCTCGCAAATATTAGGAAAATCCTGTTATCCCTCAAACCCGGACAGGTACTTGTGTATTTTTCCCACCTAATGAATCCGGATTTGCTTCGTCAAACATACGAGCGCTTTATCGAAGAGACGCTGGACGTATTCCCCAATCCGTTACCATTTTCAATTGGTTCCAAAAGGCTGCTTGCGTTTGATGACGATTGGACACCGAGGCTGATTGGCGAAGTTTCAAGACCAAAATTCTTGTTTGGAAAGTTTTTGCCGGTTGTGGGTCGCTGGCTGGATACCTTTTTCGCGCGTCGATCGGTCGCGCGAACCCTGAAACCTTTTTTTGAAAACCGCAATCTGGTTGATCCCCGTTTGAGACTTTTTAGCGAGCTTTCGATCGGTGTCGCTTCTTTTCCGTTATTTGGTCTATTTCCCGCAGGTTACATGATGTTCATAAACCTTTGGCGGGCGGGGCGGCGGACGGTTGCTGTAGTCGGCTTTTTCGCACCCGTGATCTTTTTCCTTATCTTCATTTTTGCGCATGGTTTTTTTGGACAATATTTGATTTTTATTTCGCAATCTTGGGTTGTTGAAGAAACATTATTTGTCGGAACTCTGATTACGATAATATTTGGATTTCCATTTGCTACTCACTGGACGTGGAAGCGGTTCAGCGGTCGCTTGATCGGCCAACACGAGGCTTTTGGCGGTACTCTTCAGCCGTTTTGGAAATCACTGTTGCCACCGGTCGTCGGAGTACTATTATTGGTTGCATTGGCTGGAGTGCGCTATCAATTTGTTATAGCGCCGCAAAACGCAAGGGTTGAGGCATGGGATATTGCCCGTAAAGGCCGAGAGTTCGCAGAGAAAGGCAAATTAGAAGATGCAGTGACAAGATTTGAAGAAGCGCTTGAGCGCAGCCCTGAAATCGATCTGGTCTTTGAGACGCAAAGGATAGATCGAGTACCCAAAGCGGTGGCACACGTATGGTATGGAGTCCGGTTGGCTGAACTAGGGGATATTGACGGAGCGGTCACAAATTTTCGAAAAGCTCAAGAACTCGACAGTGAAATCGTTCTCGATCCCGATCGAGAATTCTATCGCGATAGTAGAGAGCCTGACCGTGATCCCAGAATCGTCGCAAAACGTTTGCGGTCCTATATTCTGATCGACAAGGGTCGCGAACTAGCTCTAGATGGGAAGAAGGAAGCGGCAATCAAGGACTTCAAGAAGGCGCTCGAACTTGATAAAAACGCCGACCTAAACCCAAACACGGACGAAAAAGAGCAAGTTCCCGAAGCGGTCTACTTTGTATTACGTGGAGGTAAGCTAGCAGAAGAAGGTGACGTAGAAAAAGCTACTGAAGCCTTCAATGCGGCCTTAATCACACTCGAAGGTATTAAATTACCAAACGGAACTGACCGTCCCGACGACGATAAAGGCCGGGATCCGAAGAAAGCTGCTCAAGCGCTGGCAGCGAGCGTAAAGGTAAACGACGGACGCGACCTTGCACAAAAAGGGGCATTGGATAAGGCCATCGATGCTTTTTCAAAAGCTTTGAAACTCGACCCTCAATTCGATCTTAATCCCATGACCAAGAGTATCGAAAGCAATCCCGAGGCTGTCGCGCTAGTTTGGTATGGGGCCCGTTCAGCTGAACAGGGAAACCTGACCGAGGCAATCGACTCATTCCGGAAAGCACGTAAGCTCGATCCAAAAATAGAACTCGATCCGAATGGCAACTTTGACTCGGACTTGAACGACCCACAAAAAGTCGCCAATTATCTGGCGTCTCGAGTAAACCGCAAGCTATAACATGATACCGGCCGAAGAATTGGCCTAGCCAGTTTTTTCCACTACCGGTTCCTTCCATACTTCTCGTGGCTCGAGACCCAGTCACTTGAAGAGATCGCCGAACCGAGGGAGATCTCGCCTGCGAGGACGACCCCCGCGATGATCTCGGCCAGCTTGTTCACTCCGCCTTTGCCGTAACATCCCAGAACATCGAGACATTCTTTTTGCGTCG
>JAOTWT010000539.1 GCA_029862725.1 Acidobacteriota bacterium
CTCGGAAACTTTTCGGATGCTCCAAAATCGAAATCAAACTCATTCCTGCGAAACCCGATTTCATATCCGAGGCGTATTTTCCGGCCAAAATTCTTTTCAATTTCAACCTCGCTGCCATATTGAAACGCACGCCGCTCTGGTGAGCCAAAAAACGCGCCGGTTTGCGATTGACTCCTCGCAGCACCGAACTCGTCTTCGTAAATCCGTTCCAGACCCAAAAACGTGCGGAAATTGACTGAAAGCTGCTTTTGCAGATCTATGGAATTGAAAATGTTGTAGTTGGAATTCAAAAGCCGTCCTTGCTCGTCGATATAGGTTTCTGCGAAGCCACGGTGCGTAAACCTTATCAGCTTGCCGTCGGGATTCGGCTCTGTCTGCAAACGGTAGCCAAATTGAAGCCCGTGAGTATCGGTCCGCCGCGTAAAACCAAGCTCGGCACGGTAATCCCTGCTCCTTCCGGAGACTTGAAATGACCAGCCGCGATTGCGGCCGGTGTAGTCGTAAACGGCCCTGTAAGCGGCGCCATTTCCTGTCCGATAAACGGACTCGTCTATTGCCGACTCGTAAAAATCCTTCCGTGAATGGCTTCCCATTACCTCGAAAGTAAATACGGTTCGGGAATCAATCTGAAACGACCCGTCCAAGCCAGCGAGGCTGTTATGCAGCCGTGAGCCCCGGTGGTATTGCGTCGCAAACAATCCGATGTTCGAGTTCTCGCCGATATCGCGTTTCAACCGAAGGATCCCCGCATACGCCTTTAATGAATCCGTATCTTCGACATAATTATCGACCGCGCCCAGTATCCCGAATGTGTTCTTCCCGATTTTCCCGGTAAGCTTGACGGCGACATCCGGGTCCGCGATATTTCGCGTATTTACGACTTGCAATTGCGAACGGAAAATATCGATTCCCTCGAGGAAAAATGGCCGTTTCTCAGGGAAAAAAATCGGAAATCTCTCATTTGCGCGGACGACCGGCGCATCTGCCTCGATCTCCGCAAAATCGGGGTTGATGGCGGCATCGAGAGTTATGTTCGGCGTGATCTGGTACTTGATGCTTACGCCGATGTCCTTCGAAACAGGCTGCCCAGCAAACCTCGAACCTCCGGGGGCGTTCGCGTCCGCGATTCTTTCGCCCGGCTTTGAAAGAGTGATACTGGGAACGATTTCGAGTGTCCGCTCGGTCTTCAGGCCTTCGAAACCCGTGATTCTGCCCAATTGCTGGAGTTCCGAGACGCCGCGCTCCATCGGCATCCAACCCGCGATCTCCCTGTTGAATCGGTCTATCCTGCGCCAGAAATCGACCCCCCAGAACTTGCCTTTCCCGGACACATAACGAAGCGACTTGAATGGAATCTTCGCCTCTATCGAATATCCGTTGGGCAGGATCGCGCCCTTTGACTCCATCACGATATCGACGCTGAAGTCGGAACGCCGGTCCCCGGCAAGCTTTATGCCGTCGCCCTGAATACCAAGCGGGTTGAATTGAAGTATGTAGGCCCGGCGCTGGTCGTTGAACGTATCGAGAAAGATCCCGACGTAGTCTTCCGAACCGACGTCGTCTCGCTTCGCCACCGAATACCTGATCTTCTCGGGCTCGTCAAAACACATGAAGGCTATGTACAGATAACTTTCGTCATAGCCCATATAGGCAATCGTCTCCCTTGAAGGAGCGACCAGATTGCCGGGCTCGGTCTGAACAAAATCGGTGAACTGAGCCGCTTTCTGCCAGACTTCGTCATTCAGCAAACCGTCGATCACGGGTGAAGACTCAAACCGCGCGACTTCCACCGGCTCTTTCCGGTTTTCCCGGATCCGTTCCAGATCAAACGAATTGCCGCCCTGAGCATGGCCCAACGCAACACACACTGAAACTATCAAGAGAATTTTTAGACTACGTTCAGACATCTGTTAAAAAAAGAGTAAACAAAAATAATAACAAAATCGTTGTAATGATTGAATTTGAGAGTGACGAATTTGAGTTTTTCAAATCGAACGCGCACTCGTTTCAAATGAGTTCAGGAAGTACATAAACGCCTTCGTCGACACGAATCGCACATTCCTCGTCGACCAACCGCTGGAAAGCCTTTCCGGCCTCCTTGCGGTCTAATCCGAAAGCACGGGAGAATTCCGATTTCATCGTCATGCCGTAGGCGTGCAAATATGCCCTTGAGATTTCGACCAAGGCCTTCTCGCGCGATACGCGTACTGCGAGTTCTTCGGGAAATCGTGCTTCGGCAAGCGTCCACAGATATGAGAAACGCGGTTGATAAACAACCTCATACGCGACTACTTTCATGGATTTTTGCAGTTCTTCAATTGCATTGGTTAAAGATTTCCGATCCTCAAATCCTGCATCTTCGCGGAGATCCGATGTGGCGGCCTCCCACTCTTTTCTAAGTACTTTCAAAATGCGGCGCGCACCCGGACTCAGTTTCTCCGGCTCTTTGGATCTGGGAATGCCATAGATCGCGTGAAAGTAAGGGATCATTCTCCTG
>JAOTWT010000540.1 GCA_029862725.1 Acidobacteriota bacterium
AACCGTTTGATCGGTGTACCGGAGTTCAAGGAAGTCGCGGGTGTTTCAAGAAAATACGCTATTCCCCTCCTGGAATATCTGGATGGCGAGGGAATTACGAGACGGGCCGGGAATCAGCGGATCGTTCTTTGAATAGTTGCAAGGAACAGGGGACGACGACGAGAGAATCCGGAAGAAAAGGCAGGCCTTGCCATCTCTGGTTACAGCCCGTGAGTTTCAACATTGGTGCAGTTCCAACAGAGCGCCGAAGGCGTGACAGGAGATTAGCCAGTCGTAAGCGGTTGTGGCGCAGCGTCTGGTTGGGTTAGAAAATGATATTGAAGAGGTTTTGTCTGAGAAGAATCCTTTACCGCCGCGCAAGCGACAGGCCGATCGTAGTCGTGGCTTTCAAGCCACGGTTTCAACGAGAATACACGATGCGTCGCCATTGCGACGCCTGAAAGGTCCATGAGTAAATTAGGTGAATAGCGATGTATTCAACCGTCACTGACGTGGCGGAAATCATTTGTAATCTACGGTTACGTGGGTTAAAACCCACGCCTACGATCAGTTCGTCGCTACGCGACTCTTTTTTGATCGAAGGATTGATAATAGAATTCCGCAGTCTAAAATAAACTGAAATGCACAAAAACAGGGTCGAACTTTCAAGTACGCCAACCCGAAATCGACTTTTCAGACAGCCTCAGGTAAACATAGCGTTTGCAACGCTTTATTCGCGGCCGTGCCGCCTTCATGTACGGTGAGCCTGGAACTCTTTCGACGAGAATTCAAAAAACCAATGTCTGAATCCTGAATCCTGACTCCCGGCTTCTTCAACGCTGCACCGCCTTATACTCGATCCGGCGGTTATCGAAACGTCCCTGTTCGGTATTGTTGTCGGCTTTGGGTGAAGATTCGCCGTACCCCTTCGTCGTCAGAGAAGCATCGCGGACCCCGAAATCCAGCAGTGCTTTTTTGACCGCCGATGCTCGCCGATCCGAAAGAGCCAGATTATTGCTGTCGCTTCCGACATTATCGGTGTGGCCTCCGACTTCGATTACGACCGTCTCGGGCAGTTGCTGGATCTTAACAGAAGCCTTTTTGAGTATCGCCATCTTGTCCGGCGGAATATCGGCCTTACCGGATGCGAAGTTGATGATCAGCATGTTCAACGCCTTTAGAAGCGCGTCGAGATCGGGCGGATCTCCAAGCGCATCGAGCGCCATTTCAGCGCACTGCGCCCGCTCCTGAACATTTCTGGTGTTCGCGCAATCCAGGGTCGACACAACACGGTCCTTGCAGGACACGACCTCTTCGAGGCTATCGCCCTCTCTGCCCTCGATCGTAAAGGGATTGTTACTGCAGATACTGTTTGGGTTTACTATCTCGATCTGGCGTTTACCGGCCTTGAGTCCCCGCAGCTTGAATGCTCTTCCCTCGTCTTCGACCCCCCAAAGTGTGCCGTTGACGCGGAACGTGCTTCCCGGTTTGGCGCCCCTGATCGTTACTTCAAAGCCTTTTTCGGCGAGGAAGAAATACCAGATACCGAGAAACGCAACAAAAGAGATGGTCAGCATCGTCATGATCGCGGCAGCTGCCCAAAACCAGACCGGGACGCCCTTTTTTTCTTCAGCTTCTTCCTTGGCGGCCTGTTCGGAAGGTGTCGGGGGGAGATTCAGGTATTTTTCGCGATCCGGTTCGGGCAGCCGGAAATAGGGCGTCGTCGCACCGTAATTCTCGTCGCCCGATGGCTCGGCGTCGGCAAACTCGTCGTCGATAGTCACGTTCTGCTGCGTCATTCCCCAGTCCGGTTGTTTCGGGGAATCGGCCGAAGGATGCTGCTCCTCTCCGAAGCTCCTGGGTTCCTGATGCTCTTCGGAGACGTTGTAGTTAATGACGGTCTTGCCCCAGTCGTCGGCGGGTGTTTCAGCCGGCGAATCCGAAGAAGGCGCTGCCCAATCAGAATTCTCCTCTTCAAAATCGATGTTCGGAGTCGTTTTTGAAAAGTCGTCCGGCGGCGGAATTTTTGGGTTTTTCTTGGAATCGCTCACTTACAATATCTTCTCCGTGCGAAATCTTGCTTATGCGCACAACGCCCAACCGTTCTAAGGTTTCGTGGAGATTAAGAATATCATAACGGGCAAATTCTACTTAATGTTGGGCGGCTGATGGCTCTTGTAGCGGAGCAGAATACCCTCGTCGGGCACGATAAACAGCCGTCTCGCATCGTAGGAAGAGGTGTTTGTCGGAAAATATGAGAGCAGATAACGGTTCAAACGCAGCTCGTCGCAGATCGTCTTTGCCGCGGTCTTGGCATCGCTCAGAGTGAACGCAAGACCGCCCGTTTCTTCGGTAATGCCCTGAATAACCTCGCCCGCCTTCGGGGAATAACGCCGATAGGCCCCGCCGGTCCTGTCTTTGACCGAGAGTGCGTAGACGGCGATGTTGTAGTTTTGAAGCTGCGCTATCATGCTGTCGAACGGCGTCTTGCTTCCGCGGTCGAGA
>JAOTWT010000542.1 GCA_029862725.1 Acidobacteriota bacterium
TCCGTCATTGATTGTTATTGTCAGTTTCATGTTCACACATCATAAAAACAAAACACCCAAAGTCAAGCATTTTCGGCTTGACCCGGGTGTCTTAAGTCACATCTAACGGTCGTTACGGCTGTCTGGATGAGGGTGACGGCACATCGCCGGGATTTCCAAAGCCGCGAGCGTAGAATATGGAGTTTGCGCTTGTAATCATGTACCATACCCCGCTCGAAGGCCTCACGACGGCGATATCGGCCTTGCCGTCTCCGTCGAAATCCGACGGAACCGGCGTGTCTTCCGGTATCCCGAACCGCGTAACCGTCAACGACAGATCAGAAGAATTGATCGAGTACCAATTCCCTTCCGACGGCCTGTAAACGGAAAAATCCGATTTTCCGTCGCCATCAAAATCCGCTAGAAGTGGTTTATCTGTGCTTACTCCGAAATGGAATATCAACGGAATGCTCGAGGAACTTCGAAGGACGTACCAGATACCGGTAGCGGGACGATACACCGCGAGGTCCGCTTTTCCGTCTCCTTCAAAATCTCCCGCCATCGGCCGGTCGTTTGCGAGACCCCACCTCACGATCCGTACGCCGAGCGTACTTTGGAAGATATACCAGACCCCGCTTGAAGGCCGGTAGACTGCGATATCCGCCTTGCCGTCGGCATCGTAATCGCCAGGAACGGGAATGTCACCGGCGAGTCCGAATTGCCGGAAATCGTAACCCGAATCGGAGCTCTTGCGTATATACCACACCCCGTCCGAGGGCCGCCAAACCGCGATATCGACCACGCCGTCGCCGTCATAATCCGCAGACACGAGTTTGTCGCCAGCAAGACCAAAACCGAATTCGAAAGGCTCGCCGCTCGCGCTGAATTCGATCGTCCAGGTTCCCGTCGATGGCGTGTATCTCGAAAAGTCGGTCTTTAGATCCCCGTCAAAATCGGAAACGCGATTCTTCAGCTGAGCACCTATGTTCGTTGCGTCGAGGACAAAAAGCCCGTTCTTCATATCGCCGGCAAGAATCCTGTCGGTCCCGAGCAAGGGGTAAACCGCCCAGTTTCCATCGTAAGTATCGGGTAAAAGATTTTGCAGGCTTTCGCTGCCGCAGATCAAATCGAAGGTGTCGTCGATCAAGGCCTTTTTCTCTTCAGAAGGCGGCGCGAATTCATCGGGATAAGTGTCATACTCGGCGATTTTCTTTGGTTCCGAAGGCTCCGAAATATCAAAAACCTGAATTCCCGCCTGGTACCAGGAGACATAAAGGTAGTTGCCGGAAACCACTGGGTTGTGGGGAGTGACCGCGTTTATCCCGAGTTTCGTCATCGAAATGCTGTCAACGATTACCGGCGCGGCCGGGTTTGAAATGTCGTACGTCCTTACGTCGCCGAGGCCGTCGTTCGTCTCACGAGCCGAATATAGATAATTGCCGTCCTCGCTTGACCACGAAGAATGCATACGGTTTCCGGACGTCACCCCTGTCGGATCTTCGATAAAGCCGAGGAGCGCCGGCGCATTTGTTTCAATTCCCGATATGTCGTAAATCTCGGTGCGCCCGCGCGTCGATGAGTTTCCCCAGCCGGACGTAAACATGCGATTGGCTCGAATGTGCATCGCGTGGACCCAACGGATCTCCGTAGGATTGATTTCCCTCACAAACAAAGGGTTCGCCGGATCACTGATGTTTATTACCCTGATCAGCTTATTCGCAAAGCCGTTGAAGTTTTCATAAAGGAGGTTTCCCTCAACAACCATTTCGTGGATCGCGCTGAACCCGTTGCCATGCGTAGGGTCGACCGTGCCCAATAGCTGCGGGTTGAACGGATCCGAGAGATCGACTATGTGCACACCGGCTCCGTTGCCGCTGCCGAAATAGCCGCGATTTCCGACAACGATGGCTTCCAAAAACTGGATATTGTTTCCCGGATTGTAATGCGAGGCCAGCAAGGGGGCGTCGGGATTGGTCAGGTCATAGATAAAAACGCCGCGGCAACTGTAGGTTCCCTGGACTGCGATATTGCCATCCGCATAGATATCGGCAAACTTGTATGATGTCGAAGTGCCGTCCGGCCTTGTGCAGGGTGGGTTGATATTGGAGCGTAACCTCAGCTGTTGGGCGGGGGTCGCCAACGAAAGCCAGCTGATCCCAATAAGCAGGGCAAGGCCGCCGGATAAAGCGGGGGATATTTTCATAAGTGTTAATTCTGTCCGAATCCGCTTAAGTTTTCAACAAAAAAGAACCGGTCCTGGAAATATCCAAAACCGGAACTCAAATCTAAAATACGTCTTTTTTAAGAAGCCGCCTGTGAGGCGTCACGCATCACCAGATCGAACGTCCCTGGCGCGACTTTTCGAAACCGGCGGTTGCGGTTGAGCGAAACTGCGATCGAGATCGTCGGATTGTTTCCCTTGAATTCAAATCCGCCGGCAACAAGAAAGTTATACAACTCATTGACGTGCAACGCTTTACCAGACTCGCGCAAT
>JAOTWT010000541.1 GCA_029862725.1 Acidobacteriota bacterium
ATAAACCTGTTTAGCCATATGTCTTCCCTTTATCAGTTGAAGAATCGCTTGAGCCATCCGCTCCCCTCTTCCCTGTCGACGACCTGCGCCAGCTCGCCGGCGTCCAGCCAGACACCGGAACAGGAATTACAAACGTCGATCGCGATATTCTCGTATTCCGTTTCGACGAGTGTCCCGTCGCATTTCGGACAGGCGAGTTCGAGGTCTTTTGTTTCTTCCGCTTCGAGCTTCGCCTTCATCTTCTCGATCAGTTCTTGTTCCTTGCGTCTGAAATACTCATTTTCGAGTGCCCGGCCGCGTTCATCCAATTCAATTGCCATATTAGATCCTCACTTAAAACTTGGTTTCAACGAACAATATCAAACCACGGTCCGCGATTCAAAAGACGACCCTTGCCCGTCTGATGGAGAACCGCAAGTATTTTGTTCGCACTATTTTGAGCTACTTCCTGTGTCCGCGGAGATAACCTCTGACGCTTCCTGAAGACTGCGCCACTCCATTTCCTCACGAGGCTCGACCTCGCTGGTGGCATCCGTAAGACGGAGAGTAACGAGCGCGAGCAAAAGCAGCAGAGAATTGAATATAAACCCGGCGAGGATTACCAGCCAGCCCGGGGCAAGCCCGACATGGGCCCGGTACAGAAACTCGGCCAAATCAGCTGCCGGTGTCGGATGCACATAAACCTTGAGCGTCCAGCTCAATGCAAGAAGCACAAAGATCCATGCGTAATTGGAACGCAAACGCCGTCCGAGCGCTTCCCATTCCGATATCGTAAATTCCGGCCGCAGCAAATCCTCGGATATGTGCTCGGCCCATTCCTTGTCGGGCGGAAGACAATGGTAAGAAAGCATCGGGGCAAAATAACCCGCCTCGATTACACGTACGCGGTTGGCCCAGACCTCGTAGTACCGAAACCGCCGGGCTTCCATAAACAGAAATATGGTGACCAGCAGAGTATTGATGGGAATTGCAAAATGCGGGTTATTGGGTGAACTGAAGACAAAAGAAAGGGTCGCACCCGCTGTCAGGACCGCCCAATTCGTCGTTGTGTCCAATCTTCGCCGCCATGTGTTCGAACGCTGCAGCTCACCCCTGTAAAAGTGAACCATTGCAGTGTTGAACTCGCCGACGGTCAACTTTTTGGGTACCGAGCTTAATTTATTTTTGGGTTTTCGCTGCCGCTCGCTGACTTCCTCCGTCAGTTCCCGCAACGCCGGATTCTTGGTTTTGGCCCTAAGATTTTCGACAAATGCGTCTTCCGTCTCGTGAATTCTGTCGCTCATAAAACTCCGTTGCCCTTCATCAATCTAATCCGGGAACTCTCAGAAGCTTAGGGATAGCACAGAGGAGAATCGTTAGCAACACGCATCGCGTCGTTATATCTTATCGCAACCATTGAATTGGGGAGCCTATCCCAATAGAATATTCTTGAAGTGAACAAAAACGATGAGAAATTCATGCTGATCGCATTAAAATGCGCTGAAAATGCGGCGCTGCGGGGTGAAGTGCCGGTCGGTGCGTGTGTCGTCGATGGAAAAGGCGAACTTATCGCCGAAGCGGGTAACCGGACCATCGCCGACAGTGATCCGACCTCGCATGCCGAGATTCTCGCGATCCGCGCCGCCGCTCAAAAAACAGGCAACTATCGGTTGACTGAATGCGCGGTATATACGACTATTGAGCCTTGTGTTATGTGCGCCGGGGCGCTCGTAAGCGCAAGGATTAAGAGACTCGTTTTCGGGGCATCCGACGAACGTTACGGTGCAGTAAGAACGCATTTTGAGCTCTGCGATAGCCAGGTTTTGAATCACCGGATTGGAATCGAAGGCGGTGTGCTGGCAGATGAATGCGCTTCTCTTATGAAAGAGTTCTTTAGGGAAAAGCGAACAAGATCTTTACCAGAATAATAAGGAGAGGTGCGAGAGTGGTTGAATCGGGCGGTCTCGAAAATCGTTGTACCCCTAGCGGGTACCGTGGGTTCGAATCCCACCCTCTCCGCCAGATTCGAGTTGAAAGCGGGCCCCGATCTATGCAGGGCTCGTTTTTGATTCACCAACGGAGCATTACCGTTGGAAAAACTTGAGTGGAAAGGTGCAGGAGTGGTTGAACTGGCAGCATTGGAAATGCTGTGTGCCCTTTCGGGTACCGTGGGTTCGAATCCCACCCTTTCCGCCATTTAAAATCGATTCCCGGGAACGGGAATCCAATGTGGCTTCAGGCTCCGCACAAGGCTTGTGTTGTGAACCCCGCCAGACTGGGAACAGAGCAACGGTAGCAATTACTTCCTGTGTTGCGGTTAAGTCTGAAGCCTCCTTTTTTTTGAAAGGACCGTCGCCGGAGGCGGTCCTTTCTGCGTCGAACAAAAATTGTAATCCCGGCACGAGGACCTGCCCCGCGCGACCCCTTCCAACTTTCGTGAACGGTGAAGCAGCATTCTTTGCTCGCCAACAGCATAAACCGGCGATGGCCTTTT
>JAOTWT010000055.1 GCA_029862725.1 Acidobacteriota bacterium
GCTCGGCGTTAATCCGTCCGGACTCGAATCAGAGTTGGCGAAACTCGGGATATCAGATTTCCGGCTGTCTTTCGAAAGGGTCGACCGATCGGGGATCAAGGCCGTTCATGTCGAAACAGTTTACGAGGAAGCGAAACGCCACCGGCACCTGGCGGAAATATTGGAAATCATTTCAGATTCAGGGCTTGAAGCAGGCGTACGGGAACGCGCCGCCCGCATCTTTGAGCGGCTTGCAGAAGCCGAGGCAAAAGTACATGGGATCGATGTCAACCGGGTCCATTTTCACGAGGTTGGGGCGATGGACGCGATCATCGATGTCGTCGGCGCATGTGTGGGTTTCGAAGTACTCGAGATCGAGAGATTTGTCTGTTCGCGGATACACGTCGGCAGCGGCTTCGTGGATATCGACCACGGGCGCTACCCTGTACCGCCTCCCGCCGTTTCCGAACTCCTCGAGGGGATACCGATCTATTCGACGGAGTTGGAAGGGGAATTGATCACGCCCACCGGGGCCGCGATTATCGCGACGGTGTGCCAGGAATTTGGAGAACTTCGCGATTTTATACCGGAGTCGAGCGGATACGGAGCTGGGACGAGGGAATACGCGGGGTTTCCGAATGTGCTCCGTATGGTCGTCGGGCAACAGGCGGATGCGGGAAGAACGGAAACAGAAGATCTATGTCTTTTGGAGACCAATCTCGACGACTCTACCGGCGAGATCCTTGGTTACCTGATGGAGGAATCGCTGGCCGCGGGCGCCCTCGATTGCTGGTATACCCCGATCCAAATGAAAAAGAACCGACCGGCGATCCTGATTTCAATACTCTGCCGTCTTTCCGAAAAGGAAAAACTCAGCGAATTACTTTATACTGAGACCTCCACGATTGGTATCAGGGTGCAAACGGTGAGGCGCGAGTGCCTCGCAAGGGAGATTTCGGTCATAGAGACGGAATACGGGCCGATCGAGGTCAAAATCGCCCGTCACAAGGGTCGGGTCGTGAATATCAAGCCCGAGTTTGATCAGATTCGGAAAAAGGCCCGGGAAGCGGGCGTCGAATTAAAAAAAGTAGTGTTTGAAGTAACCGCCGTCTGCGCGAAACGCTACGAGGGAGCAAGAATTGTCGGAACAAAATCAATTGGTGGATCAGGATAAGATTGCCGCTGGCGTCCGGCTGTTGCTTGAAGGCATTGGCGAGGACGTCAACCGCGACGGACTCAGAAAAACACCCGAGCGGGTGGCGAGTTTTTACGTCGAGTTGACCGAAGGCATGTGGCAGGACCCAAAGAGCGAGATCATACCTTTGCCAGGGGATTCACATGACGAAATGGTGATCGTCAAAGACATCGCGATCGCCTCGGTCTGCGAACATCATCTCGCGCCGTTTGTTGGGAACGTACACATTGCTTACATTCCGAAAGGCGGCAGAATCGTAGGGCTTTCGAAACTCGCGCGCATCGCTGAGATCTTCGCTCGCCGTCTGCAGGTGCAGGAAAGATTGACAAAACAGATTGCCGATACGCTTTTCGAAGAACTCCAGCCACTTGGAGTGATGGTCGTAATGGAGGCTGAGCACACGTGTATGACGCTGCGCGGAGTCAAGAAACCGGGTGCTAAGACGGTGACTTCCGCCGTGCTCGGTGGCTTCAGAAAAGACCCGCGGACCCGGTCCGAGGCAATGAGCCTCATTATGGGCTGATGTCTTGCGCTTTGACACCGAAATACTGCGCAGACACGGCGAAGCTTTTCAAACAAGAGGAAGAACCAAACTGCAACCCAACATAGCGAATTAATCATGAAAAGAACGAAGATACTGGCAATTATGCTTCTGACTGCGATAAACGCGATCGCTGTCAACGCACAACAGGAAAGCACGCTCGCACAGCTGTTTAGTGCTGATGACATAAAGCAAAACATTAAGTTTTTATCCGAGGACGGCTTTGAAGGCAGGGCTCCCGGCAGCCGTGGCGGCGAGCTCGCCGCGAAATACATAGCGCTCCAGCTCAAGAAATTCGGAATCCAGCCCGGAAATAAGGGCAGTTATTTCCAGCCGGTTGATCTGATCGCGGTCAAAGCGAACCCGGATGCAGTTCTGCGCGTCGGCGATGAGAAGGCAACGTTCGATTATAAGTTTGGCGAGGATTTTGTCGTTTCGACCAGCGCGCAGAGGGAAAGGGTCAACATAAACAACGAACTTGTCTTCCTTGGATACGGTATCGACGCTCCGGAACAGGACTGGAACGACTACAAGGGTAACAGCAGTGATTACCGCGGGAAAATCCTGGTGATGCTTGTGAACGACCCTCCACCAACTGCGGATGATCCGGACCGGTTCGGTGGCAAGGCGCTAACATATTACGGACGTTGGACTTACAAGTACGAAGAAGCGGCCCGGCGAGGGGCTGCGGGTGTGATGCTAGTGCATACGACCGAATCCGCGGGCTATGGATGGAACGTTGTCGAAACTTCTCTTGGCGGGAGTTGGCGGTACGAAATTGAGAGGGCCGAAGGCGACACGACACCCTATCTGCGGATGAAGTCCTGGATTACCGAGCAGACCGCCCGCAGGATCTTTGCCCAGGCGGGAGAGGATTTTGAAAAGCTCAGGGAAAAGGCAGCGTCGAAAAAGTTCAAACCCGTGAACTTGGAGCTCCGTGCGCGGATCAATCAGACATACGAGATCAAAAGGACGAGTTCCAATAACGTGGTCGGTCTATGGGAAGGCCGCGATCCAGATTTGAAGCAGGAACATGTTATCTACACGGCGCACTGGGACCATCTTGGTGTAGGTAAACCCAACGAGAAAGGCGATTCCATCTATAACGGCGCACTCGATAATGCCTCCGGCGTCGCACAGGTGCTCGCACTTGCCGAGGCATTTTCGAAACTCAACAAACGGAGACAGCCAAAGAGATCGCAGGTATTTTTGTTTACGACCGCCGAGGAACAGGGGTTGCTGGGTGCGGAATTTTATAGCGAGAATCCCATATTCCCGCTCGAAAAATGTGCCGCAAACATAAACCTCGACGGCGGTAACTTTTACGGACGGACAAGGGACTTTGGAGCCCTCGGAGCGGAACGCTCGAGCCTCGAGAATATCGTCAATCGTGAGCTCCGGGAGAGGGGAATGAGATTTTCGCCAGACAATCGTCCCGAACAAGGGTATTTTTTCCGCTCTGATCATTTTCCCTTTGCAAAAAAAGGGGTTCCTGCCCTGAGCATCAGAAGCGGGAGCGACTATATCGGAAAGCCGGCGGGTTGGGGAGATCAGTTTTTTAAAGACTACAATGCCAATCATTACCACCAGCCGTCGGACGAATTCCGCGACGAATGGGTGTTTGACGGGATGGTCCAAATGCTCGATGTCACTCTCGGGATAGGGCTCGAAGCTTCGAACGTAAAGAAACTGCCCCGCTACAACAAAAAAGACGAGTTCGCGAGGGCTCAACCTGACCGCCGTTAGCTGATGCCCCAAACGGCCGAGCCTCGGATCACCGGAATTGGTGAATCGACTTTGGATACCAAATGGAAAAGACGTTTTACATTACAACCCCGATCTACTACGCGAATACGCTACCCCATCTGGGCCATCTCTATACGACAACAGTTTCCGACGTCGTGCGCAGATACAAACGCCAGTGCGGCTATGACACCTATTTTCTGACTGGAACCGACGAGCATGGCATCAATATCCAGCGCGAAGCCGAAAAAGCGGGCCGAAGTCCGAAGGCTCAGGCCGATTTTATCGCCGGCGAGATTCAAAAGATGTTCGCCCAGTTTGGCCTTGATCCCAAGAATGGAGGGTACGACGTCTTTATGCGTACGACCGAGCCGTTCCATTACGAGGCGGCACAGAATTTCTGGCAGGCGATCGCTTCCAACAAGACCCCGCAGGGCAATGAAACGATCTACAAGGATTTCTACCGGGCATGGTTTTGCGCTCCTTGTGCCGAGTTCAAGACGGAAACGGAATACGAGACCCCGGAGGGGGAGGATACGCCCCGGTGTCTGATTCACGAAAGGCCCCTTGACCGGGTAGAAGAGGAGAGCTATTTCTTCAAGCTGTCGGATTACGGCGAGACGCTTCTCGAGCTTATCGAAAACAATCCGGATTTGATCCGTCCCGAAGCGCGACGAAAGGAAATTGTGTCGTTCGTGTCGGGCGGGCTCCAGGATCTTTCGATCAGCCGCGAAAAAAAGAATGTCGAATGGGGAATACCGGTGCCGGGAGACGACACCCATGTTATGTACGTCTGGATGGACGCCCTTTCAAACTACATCACGGCTATAGGTTACGGGAATGATGAACGTGAATCCGTGGGCTTTGAGAAGTACTGGCAAAACGCGGTTCACTTCATAGGAAAGGATATCCTGAGGTTCCATACGGTGTATTGGTTCTCGTTCCTTTTGGCCGCCGGACTTCCGCTTCCGACATGTGTTTTCGCACATGGGATGTGGCTTGACCCCGACGGCCGGAAGATGTCCTCAACGCTTGGCAACGGCATCGACCCGAATGTGCTGAGAAAGCACTTTCAAACGGACTCTATCCGGTATTTTTTGCTCCGCGAAATGGTCTTTGGAAGCGATGGGAAATTCGGATACGAAGGCCTGATCGAAAGGGTAAACTCCGATCTTGCAAAGGGTCTTGGCAATCTTTCTTCGCGAACGCTTTCGATGATCTCGAAATACAGGGACGGTAAAGTGCCCGATGGCACGGTCAGTGAGGAAAATTTTATTTATGCGAAACGCGCCGGCTTGAGTCCCGATCACGAGGAACTGGCTGCGGTCCTGGAGATGGCCAGGACGGAATTCGTCAGGCATTTCGACCGGTATGATTTCAGTTTGGGGCTCGAAGGCCTCTGGAGAGTGATTGCACGGGTCGATAAGATGATCACCGAATCGGCGCCCTGGAACCTCGTCAAGGACGAGAAACAGACGCAGACCCTAAATGCGGTATTGTACCGGGCGGCTGAGACCCTTCGCTGGTTGGTCGTTTTGCTCTCACCGGTAATGCCCGCCGCTTGCGACTCGATTTGGAAGCAAATAGGGCTTGCAGGCAGTCCCTCCGATACCGATCCCAACCAGCTTGAATGGGGAGGCCTTGAGGCGGGTACTACGATCGGTGACACGGAACCTGTCTTTCCGCGCCTCGATTCAAGCAAAATAATGGAAGAAATCAACTCGGCAAACGAAATCGTGGAAGCGGAAGAACAGGAGTTCATAACGATCGACGATTTCATCAAGGTCGAGCTTCGGGTCGGCGAAGTATTGGAAGCGGAAAACGTGCCGAAGTCCGACAAACTTTTGAGGTGTTTGGTGGATGTCGGTGATGAGCATCCGAGACAAATCCTTGCCGGCATCGCCGAGCATTACAGGCCCGAAGAGCTTGTCGGCAAAAAAATCGTTGTCGTCTACAACCTCAAACCGAGAATGATGATGGGACTCGAGTCGCAGGGAATGATCTGCGCCGCGTCGCTAGGGAAAAACGATAAACCGGTCGTCGCGACGTTTGATGAAGAAGTTCCGAACGGCGCTCGGCTGACCTAGCGATCGATGAAGCATATCGCCTCATTCCTGACTGTCCTGTTATCGGTTTTGGCCGCCGCGGCCCAAACCGCGCCGAAAGGTCCGCCCCCGGCTCCGGCGGTCTTTGTTCCTCCAAAAGCAGAGGAAATCAAGACGTTTCGTTCCCTTACGGATTCCTTTTCGATTGATTTTGCAGGAAGAGTGACCGAGTCTTCCGAAAAAGCCGGCCAGTTCATGATCAGAAACTACTCCGCGCGAAGGACCGGTACAAGGGCCACAGTCGTCGCATACGATTTTGGTCTTTCAGAACCGGATAAACTAGACAGGGAGGCATTCCTGGGCGACCTGAAGGCGGATTTGCAACGCATCGAGGGAACTGAATTGGTTTCGGATGTTGCCATCACCATCGATGATTTCAACGGCCGGGAAATAGTCTCGAAAGCCGGATACGAACGGGAGATAACCCGCGTATTGTTCACAGATTCCAGCATTTTCAGGCTTTCTGTCTTTGTTACGAATTGGCATATTTTGTCTGACGAAAAAAAGACCGAGTTCGAACAGGAAAAAAATCGGTTTTTTGCCTCTTTTAAGACCGGCAGGCGATTCTACGAAGGGTCCGGGTTCCGCGGCGAAGCGATTCGGCCGGCCGCAAAAACCATTTCGGCTTCCAAAGTGATCGAAACGGACAATCCGCGGGAAACGGCTGGCTCCACTTTCAAGGTCGGCGAGAAAAATTCGAGTCCGCCACCTCCACCCCCGCCTGCGGTTTTAGGTGTGGACCAAAACCGCGACGTCAAAATAACAAGTTCGATGCGAGCAGCCGGATCGGTCCCCGGATTTGGGACCTATACGCAATACCGTGCGCCTCAGAAAAGCGAGCTAAAACAGTTTGTTTCGGGAGCATTTGATTTCGAAGTGGTCTGGAGCGGTACACCCGGGTCGCGGAAACGGTTTATCGTAAATGGGACCGAATCGGTCTTCTTCACTGACCGATTCGGGGGCGGTTATGGCGTTTCGGTATCAGAATTCTCTTTCAAACTCTCCGATGTTCACTCTGAGAATGAAGTCTTCGAATACATTCGCAATCGGATCCGGCAGTACGGTGTTCACTCGATAAAAAGCGAAAAGCGGATCGAATCGGGAGGCGTCAAAGGCATTGAATTCGAGTTGGAGTCGCCGCTGCAATTTTCAAGGATGCGGGCCTTTTATACCGGCAACAGGATTATCGAGGTTTCCACATCAGTGCCGCTGATTTTTTTCAAGACTGTTGCACAAAGCAGGAATATCGATCAATTCGACGCCGAATGCCGCCGGTTTTTCAATTCTTTCAGGCTGAAAAAGACCGAGAAAAGTCCCGATAATGCGGTTGTAGTTGTTGATTTGAATCCGAGAAAAGGAGCGCGGCTGCCGGCCCTCGAACTTCCGGACGACGAATACGATCGTGCAAGAGGAAGATTCGTTTCGCGAAAAGGGCATTTTGCGGCCGATCTACCGAGAGAGCCGAACCGTCTATTCTCACTAATACAGGAGGAATCAAGTGCGACCGAACTCACTCAGTATCTGGTCGAGGGTCCCGAGGAGACGATATCGATCGGTTATTTCGATTTTCCCTCAGTCCCGCCGACGAAAGCTGAAAAACGCTATCAGGCAAATTATCAACGTGATTTCGTTTTGAAGAGCACGTCCGCCGCGGTACTGGTTGGCGAAAAGGACCTTGAATATCAAGGCCATTTTGGCCGCCAGTACGATTTAAAGATCGACACCGTCGATGCTGTGTTGCGGTACGTCTTCGTAGATCAGAGACTTTACAAAATCTTTTTTGCGAGGCTTGCGGGAGACCGCAACAACGATCAGCGGAGAGAGGCCTTTTTGAATTCGATAAGCCTCGGCGAACCGCCGCCCCCGGAATATCCGCCCGCGGTTCTTCCGGCTGATTTTGCGATCGATTTTACGGACACTTCGGCGAGTTCGGGTTATTTTGGTTTTTCCCTCGATTTTGAAGAGGCATGGGGTGTCGTCGAAGCTTCGATTTCAGAAGAAATAATGAAGATTGCACGAGCAGAAGGCGAAGCTCTCGAGGGCATCCTGCGCGAAGAACACTTCGAGACACTCGATAACACAAGGCTCTTGATGATTATCATGAGGTTTGTTCCGGAATCCGAAAACCCGCCGCGGATCTCGATCTTCGCCGAGCGCGCAGGATTCCCGAATTTTTCGCCCGAGTCCGCGGTCGAGGCATACAAGTCCATTCTCGACAGCGGTGAGCAATTGACCGGGAACGAGGGGCGGGAAAATTTTGACGGGGTCGAGTTCGCCTGGTACGAATCGTATTCCACGATCGAAAAAACGTATCTCCGGATGTATATTGCCAATCGCCGGGGCCTTCGATTGATCTTTGCACTGGCATATGCGGATGAAGCGACATTCGCAAGGCAGCTTCAAATTCTCGAATCGCTTCGATTTCCGCCGCAATCGGACCGACTGCCCGTGAAAATCGCGCCGACCCCTATGGAGGAACTGCGGAAATGAGAGTAGTAGATTCTCATTGCCATATCGACGGTCAGCGGTACGAGGAGGACCGTCACGAGGTGATCCAAAGGGCTTTTGATGCCGGTGTAGTGGCGATGCTGAATATCGGCACCGGAAGTGTTGCTGGCTCATCATTCGAAGACACCGTTGCACTAGCAAAAAAGTACCAAACGATATTTGCCGCGGTCGGGGTCCATCCGCATGACGCGAGCGAGTATGACGAAACAACGGAAAATAGACTGAAGAAGCTGTGCGGCGAACCGGAGGTGATCGCGTGGGGCGAGATCGGCCTCGATTTTCATTACGATCATTCCCCGCGCGAGACGCAGATAGATGTCTTCGTACGGCAAATCGAAGTCGCGCGCGAACTCGGCATGCCGATCATTATCCATTCCCGATCGGCCAACGAGGAAACTGTCGGGATTATTCGAGATCATTGCGCCTACGAGGGATTTCGCGGCGGGATCATGCACTGTTTTGGGGGTACACCGGAAATGGCCGTGGAACTGATGGATTTGGGATTTCTCATTTCGTTTGCCGGAAACGTGACTTTTAAAAAGGCGGACGAACTACGGAACGCCGCGGCAGCTGTGCCAATTGAAAGACTCCTCGTCGAGACCGATTGCCCCTATCTCACGCCGGAACCCTTCCGCGGCCGCAGAAACGAGCCTGCAAGGGTAATTGATACAGCAAAATACCTGGCCGGTTTCTATGGTATCGAACCCGATGAACTGGCAAACGGTACGACCTCAAATTTCTTCCGTTTTTTTGACCTCGAAATGCCCGCATGAACGTCCGGTTTGCTCAATAGTTGCGAGGTGTTATTCTCTTCAGAGGAGAATTCATGGCAAAAGACAATTCATTCGATATCGTTTCGAAAACGGACTATTCCGAGATCGAGAACGCTCTGAACCAAACACGCAAAGAGCTCAGCCAAAGGTTTGATTTTAAAGGCAGCAAGACCCTGATTAGCGTTCACGACAAAAACCTCATTATAAGTGCCGAAGACGACACAAGGTTGCGAAACCTCAATGACATAATGCAGACGAAGCTTGTCCGGCGCGGGGTTTCGCTGAAGGCTCTTGACTACCAGCCGGTCGAGCCGTCCGCCGGAGGCACGGTCAGGCAGATAGTACACGTCCAGCAGGGAATTCCCCTGGACAAGGCGAAAGAGGTTGTCAAATACGTGAAAAAACTCAAATTGAAGGTCCAGGCCTCCATTCAGGGCGACCTGGTAAGGATTTCAGGCAAGAAACGAGACGATCTTCAGTCTGTGATGCAGAAATTGAAGGCGAAAGATTTCGGCATCGACATGCAGTTTGACAATTATCGATAGGCCGTCCGCCTGACTGTTTCCCGCTCGTTGAATATGCAGATATTTCAAAGTGCTAAGAAAGATCCGAAAATACTTCGTGGCAACCTTTTCGGGCTGATCTCGAAGGAAATTGAGCTGGTCGAAGAGGAGTTCAGGGTGAACGCCGCCTCGAACATACAGGTAATCGATTTTCTTGGAGACTATTTGCGTGGCTCCGGCGGCAAAAGGATCCGGCCCTCGTTGCTCATACTGGCAAACAAGGCCGCCGGTGCGGACGGGGCTTCGGACAGTACGATCAGAATGGCGACTGTAATGGAAATGCTCCATACGGCGACACTGGTCCATGACGACATCATCGACAACGCCGACACTCGCCGCAACATGCCTTCCGTAAACTCCCGGTTTGGCAACCAGGCGTCGGTTCTGATGGGCGACTGGCTTTATATGTCGGCGTTCGAAATCGCTTTGCGAGAACGAAGCCTTGAGATTCTCGACATCCTAACCGAATTGACCAGGCGTATGACCGAAGGCGAGTTGATTCAATTGACGGTGCTCGGGCGGTCGGACATTTCCGAGGAGACCTATTTTGACATCCTCTGCCGGAAGACCGCGTTTCTATTTTCCGCCTGCTGCGAAATCGGGGCGATTTTAGCCGGTGCGGGCAAAGCCGAGAGAAGCGCGATGCGGGAATTTGGTTTGAATCTGGGTATCGCCTTTCAGCTTGCGGACGACCTGCTCGATTTTACGGCCAGGAAAGATGTAATCGGCAAGGCTTCGGGTGCTGATTTGATCGAAGGCAAACTGACTCTCCCGCTTATTTTGCTGGTTGAAGATGATCCTTCGGAAAGAAACCGACTGGAGCAAATAATGCGCGATGGGGCATACATTGGTGATGCAAGAAGAGATTTGCTCGAAAAGCTGGAGGACTCGGGAGCGCTCAGGAGAGCGCGCCGAAAAGCGATGGAATATGCCGATTTGGCCAAAAGAAATATTGCTATATTGCCAAAAACCGAGTATCGTCTAGCTCTAGAGGATATCCCAACCCTCATGATCGAGCGGGAAAACTGAGCACACTACATTCCGACATTTTTTTCCGATATTTTTATGTCTGATTCTCCTTTGAACGAAACAAATCTGATCTCAACGCTTGAACAAAGCCTGCGACAGACTCGTAATGCCCAGCATCGACTGCTGGTTCGTTTGCGTGAGGTAGAGTCCGAGTCGGAACGCCTCCGGCAGGAAATCGAGGCCCTGGAGAACAGTGCCGAGCAAACCGAGGCGGCAATCAACAGCCTGCTGGCGACGATCAGATCGGGCGGCCAGCACAGCCTCGGAATCAAGAATCTCATGATCGACGAGGATTACGAGATACCGGCCGAGGTCAACAGGATGACCCGTTCGAACAATCACTTGCGCGAGAATCTGGCACCCCGGAACCAGGTTTACAGGGAGCCGAAGCGACGCGACAATAGATTGCCATTTGCAGAAGGAGGAAGGCAGGTGCCTCCGGTCGGTCAGAATATTGAACCGATCAGTCAGAGGTTTGTCGATCGTACCATCACACAAGCCTGCACATTATTATTGCGCG
>JAOTWT010000543.1 GCA_029862725.1 Acidobacteriota bacterium
CGCGCGGACGATCCCGTTTGTCGGGCTATTGTTCCTTCCGATCGGACTCGGCGTTTACAAGCTTTACGAATTTGCAAACCATCCCGAAGACCCGTTTATCGCTTGGCGCGGTATTTATCTCGATCCGCCGTGGTGGTTTGCGCGGTCGATAGCGATCATCACGATGTTCAGTATCATGGCCTATTTGCTGAGCGGGTGGGGGAAGAAGCAGGACGATTCCAAGGACTATGAAGAATCGGCGAAATGGCTCGGAAAAGCCACCGCGTTTTCCGGCGTCTCGATCGTCATTTATGTACTGCTCGTGACCTTCGCGTCGATCGACTGGATGATGACACTGGAACCGCACTGGTTCTCGACGATGTGGGGATTTCTTTTTACAGCCGGCTGGGCGCTTTCGTGCTTCTGTTTTTCCGTCGCCGTGCTAGCCTATTTCTCCGACAAACCTCCCCTCGACAGGGTGCTCGGTAAACGGCATTTTCATGATATCGGCAAACTTATGCTCGCTTTGGTTATGGTCTGGGCATACTTCAACTTCTCGCAGTACTTGATCATATGGTCCGGAAACCTGACCGAGGAGACGCCGTTTTATGTGATCCGTTCCAAAGGCGGTTGGGGCGCGATGGGATTGGCCCTGATCGTGTTTCATTTCGCTTTTCCGTTCCTGATCCTATTGATGCAGGATTTCAAACGAAAAGCCAAGTGGCTGGCGACGCTCGCGGTTTTTATTCTCGTGATGCGGCTGATAGATATGTACTACATCATCGGTCCGAGTCCGAAACTGGGCGAGTTAAACCAGCATTTGCTCGAAGTGCCGTTCAGGCTCAGCGTATGGGACATCGTCGGTCCGCTCGCGGTCGGCGGGATCTGGATTGCGATATTTATCTGGCAGCTTAAGCAGAGGCCCATGGTGCCATTAAATGATCCGTTCTTTGAAAATGCGATCAAGCACGGAAAAGGACATTAGAAATGCGCTGCGAAAGCGGGATGGAAATAAGATATGTCTGAAAAGAGAGTTGAAATCGATCCGAATCTTCCGTATCAGAAAAACGAGATCGGCGTTGCCGGAATCCTTTATTTTGGCATCGGGCTGTTCCTGCTCATCGTCGTGACATTCGCGTTGATGTGGGTGTTTCAATATCAAGTTTTGGAACCAGATGCCGTGGCGAGAGATAAGGAAAACGTTTCACCGGTGGCGATGTCGGAAGACCAACGCCTGCCGCCCGAGCCGCGTCTTCAGAGTGCGCCGGGATTTGGCGTGGACAGTAAAGACGGGAGGATCATTCTCGAACGTAGGGAGCCGCAGGCCGAGTACAGAATTCTCCAGAAGCAGTGGAAAGAGCTTTGGGAAAATGGGGAGAAAGACGAGAAAACGGGAACTGTGACGGCTCTTAGCATGGAAGCGGCGAAAGAAAAGATACTTTCGGAAGGATCGGTCAAGTCGGTCACCGGTGCGAAAGGCGAAGATGCTTTGAAAGACGCCTCAATGATATTTTCGTCATCGAGTGCCGGTCGGATCGCTTCGGAAAAGAAACGTTAAGGAACAAAGATGTTTTTAGGTAACACAAAATTTGAGGTTTTGAGTGCGAGGATATTGTTCTCCTGCTGTCTCATAATGATTTTGTATGGCTTTTTGCCGGCACAAAAGACAGAACATTATAATTCCCCGCTTTATTCGCCGAAGAATTACGATCCTTCGGGGACTCAGTCAAACGGAATGCCCGACGCTCTAAAGAACATAGGAATCGATCAGAAGCTCGATAGTCAATTACCGCTCGACGCGGTTTTCAAGGACGAAAGCCGGAAGGAAGTAAAGCTCGGCGACTATTTTAACAAGGAACGACCGGTTATTTTGGCGCTCGTCTATTACGAATGCCCGATGCTCTGCAACGAGGTCCTCAACGGACTTACCGGATCTCTGAAAGGGATCTCCTTTGACGCAGGCACCGAATTCGATGTCGTTGCGATCAGCTTTGACGCCCGCGAGAACAGCAAAGAAGAACTTGCAAAGAACAAGAAAGCCGGTTATCTGGAACGCTATAACCGTCCGGGCACCGATGACGGATGGCATTTTCTTACCGGCACCCAAAGCGAGATTGACAAGGTTACAGAGGCGGTCGGGTTCAACTACGCCTTTGACGAAAGGACCAACCAGTTTGCCCATGTCGGCGGGATAATGATCGCGACACCCCAGGGCAGGCTTTCGAGATATCTTTACGGCATTGATTATTCGCCCAAGGACGTAAAGTTCAGCGTCATGGAATCAAGCGAAAACAAGATCGGAAATCCGGCAGAGCAGCTCTACTTGTACTGTTTCCACTATGATCCATCGACCGGAAAATATGGATTTGCGATATTGAATGTGCTCCGTTTGGGAGGGATCGCAACGATCATCGGTCTCGGAACCATGATGTTTGTTTTCTGGCGAAGATCAAAGAAGCAAGGCTTACCGCCACGGATGAAGTA
>JAOTWT010000056.1 GCA_029862725.1 Acidobacteriota bacterium
CTTGAGAAGCGGGAGTTTGATGTTGTTATACTCGATGTTGAATTGCCGGATTACTCGGGAATAGACCTTCTTAAGACAATCCGAAACCAGAAGACGCCTCCCGAGGTGATAATGCTGACGGGCGACATTTCGCTCGATACAGGTCTCACCGCGATGCGCCTCGGAGCATACGATTACATCACAAAACCCGCCGATCCCGACCACGTCGGGGCAGTAGTCAGAAAGGCGGCCGAGAAAACGAGGCTTCAAAAGCAAAACGAGCGGCTCAGGATTGCCGCAGCGAGCAGCGTCGCTTCGGTCGAGCCGATCTTACGGAGCGAATCGACAGCACAGATCTTCTCCGAAGCGGAGCGTGTTGCAGCGATGGATGCAACTGTCCTGATAACGGGGGAATCGGGGACCGGCAAAGATGTCCTCGCCACCTGGATCCATTCCAAAAGCGCCCGTTCGGATCAGCCGCTTGTTTCTGTCAACTGCGGCGCAATTCCCGAGAACCTTGTCGAATCGGAGTTTTTTGGCTTTGAAAAAGGAGCCTTCACGGGTGCGGGCAAACAAAAGGTGGGATTGATCGAGGCGGCGGACGGGTCCTCGCTATTTTTGGACGAAATAGGGGAGATGCCTTTGTCGCTCCAGGTCAAACTTCTTACGTTCCTGGAAAATGGCGTTTTTCGGCGCGTCGGGTCGGTTAGAGACCAGTCCTCCGATGCGAGAATCATTGCCGCAACCAACAAGCGGCTGGAAGCGGGGATCAAGGACGGAGTTTTTCGTGCGGATCTGTTTTACCGTTTGAATATAATCGCGTTCGAGATACCTCCCTTGCGGGAACGGCCCGAGGATCTCGATGCACTTTCAGAGGCTTTTTTCGAACGTTTTAAGGCCAAATACGGCCGTCCCGAACTGGAACTTGCCCCAAAGGCCAAAAAACAGCTAAAAGAGCATACGTGGCCAGGCAATGTGCGAGAGCTAAAGAATGCGATCGAAAGAACGGTCGCACTTTCGGCAGACAATGTGATTCCGGCAATATACGGGATCGGGATTTCGCTGCTTCCGCAGAACGCTCCGGGATCGGGCCGCGGCGATGAACTTAAGCCGCTTGCGACGCTTGAACGCGAGCACATTGAGTACGTTCTTGGAAAGGTCCACGGAAATCGCGAAAAGGCCGCCTTGATACTGGGGATAACCTCAAGGACCCTCTACCGGAAGCTCAAGGAGTACCGTGCATGACATTATGTCGGCAACTGACAATTTGTCTGACATTTTGTCAGCATGTCTCTTAAGCAACCCACTTTTCTAAAACAAGCAGATTCTTCTAACATTATCCATTTCAATTAGTTAACCGGTTTGTGCCGGTCTTCCAATTGAATGGCACGATGTTTGTATTAATACATAAACATGTAAGGTGTTTCCGGTTGAAGAGACCTTTAATTGGGGGCAAGGAATTTGAAGCCGGAAGCACCAAACTACTCCAAAAGCAAATCAACATATTTTTACGGGTTTGGCGAAACTGGAGTTTTTGTCAAGCCCGGTTTTTGTAAAGCGGAATGTGAGAAAGTGGGGACGGGGGTAGCCCTCTTTCTTACTAGCTCAGCCTTGATACGGACCCTTCAGGGCTGAGCACCATAGGACGAGACCAATCGGTCTCGTTCTTTTTTTTGACATCCGCGGCGGAAATTTTGGTATGTTTGAAAGGACCCGATGAAACCTGAATCCAAACACGAAGCGAATTTTCTGCCAGATGCGGAAGGACTTGCAACGATCCTTGACTCTCTCGGTGCCGGAATCTGCCGGATTGACAACGAGGGCCGGATAATTTACGTAAACAGTTCAGCGGCAGAAATGCTCGGACGCAAGAAGGACGCAATCGTTGGAATGAGATATCCCGAAATATTCTTCGGCGCCGGCATCTCGGAAAGCGACCCGGTGTGCGCTCCGATCCAATTCGCTATGGAGGAAAACGAGGTTACGCAAGTAAATACGGAAGACCTCGTGCGCCCGGACGGTTCACGGTTTTTGGTCGAGCTGGTTTCGGTTCCGATATGTGAGGACGGTGAAACACAAGGAGCCGTCCTTTCGTTTTCCGACATATCCGACCGGCGTGAAATCGAGGCTGCCTTTAGCGACGCTCGCGAACGGGCGCTCGAAGCGGCGCGATCAAAGGCCGAATTTCTCGCAAACATGAGCCATGAGGTCCGTACGCCCTTGACCGGCATAATCGGTACTGTGGAACTTCTTTCAAAGACCCAACTCGACCCGGATCAAAGAGATTACTTAAGAATGCTCACAACGAGCACCGAATTTCTCCACGAAATCGTCAACGAAATCCTGGACTATTCGAAGATCGAGGCAGGGAAATTCCAATTGCGGTCTGAAGCGTTCTCGCCGGAAGAGCTTGGTGGGCGTTGTGTGGATCCTTTTCGTTCGCTGGCAGCAAACAGAAATATCGGAATCGACTGCGAAACGGATCCGATGGTGCCAGGAATCGTGAGGGGAGATCCGAAGGGTATCCAGCAGGTCCTTAACAATCTCCTCAGCAACGCCCTGAAGTTTACCGATCAAGGCTCTGTCAAACTCAAGATCACTCCAGGTGCAAGCGAGGACACGATTCGCTTTTCCGTGACCGACACCGGAATCGGAATATCAGAAACTAACCTTGAAAAGGTCTTTTCGCCATTTTCGCAGGCTGATTCGACGGACACAAGGCGCCACGAGGGTACGGGCCTCGGACTCGCCATTTCGGAAAAAATAGTCCGGTTGATGGGCGGCAAATTGAGTATCGAAAGCGAGGTTGGGAAAGGGACGAAGATCTGGTTCGAGATTCCCCTTGCGGGTTCGGAAAGTGACGCACAGCCTGAGTTTTCTCGTTCCGCGCTTGTTTTCCCAAAGGGACATCCGCCGGCGGTCCTTGTCGTTGAGGACAACCCCATAAGTTTGCGCGTGATGAAGGAGATGCTTTCCCATCTCGGTATCGAATCCGACTCGGCCGAAAGTGGCGCCGGGGCAGTCGAGGCCTGCCGCAAAAGACCTTACGATCTTGTTTTTATGGACTGTCAGATGCCGGATATGGATGGATTTGAAACGGCGAAACGGATAAAAGACGAAAAGTTGGGGTCACCCGCGATCATCGCATTTTCTGCTGCCGTCCCGGCTGGCGAAGCCGGCTTGAAACGGGATCACGGGATGGATGGATTACTCCGTAAACCCTTTATGGAAAAAGACCTTATCGACGTATTGAATGCCCATTCAGGTTTCTCCTCGAGAAAGAAAAGCCTTGACTTGAGTACCGAATTCAGCGACCATTCCGTTTCACAGTACGTCGAGCCCGAGGTCCTGCAACGTTTAGCGGGACTTGATTCAGATGATCCCCGGGGATTTCTGGTTGAAATCTTTGAGGTTTTTGCGTTGCACGCTTCTGAAAATCTCGATCGGTTGCGAGAACACATGTCGCATCGAAATCGAGAGGAGATCAAAAGCGTGGCGCACAATTTGAGGGGCAGCAGCGCGAATATCGGAATTCACCGCCTCGCGGGGCTGTTGGAAGAATTGGAAAATTGTTCCCTCACTGCGAAAGAAGAGGAATTGAAAAGAATTCTTCGCCAGATAAAGACGGAATTTAAAGGGCTGAATTCGGCAATTGCTGAATTCAAGATCGAGGTAATACCCCAATGAAGGCAACTGAAGAATTGGAGACAAAGACCGAGCGTGTTGGCGATGCCGACAACATAGACAAGATTCGCGATATCTTGTTTGGCGTACAGGTTCGTGAATTCGAGCAAAAGATTTCAGCGCTTGAAACGCGATTCAACTTGGAATTAAAGACGATTCGCGAAGAAACCAGGGAGCAGATTGAAAAGCTTGAGCAGATCGTAAATAAAGAGATCAGTGCGCTCACGGACGAGGTCCAAGGCGAAGTAAATTTGCGTGTCGATGGTCTGAAGGCCGTTTCCGGAGAGATTGCGCGGACGTCAAACGAACTTGATGAGAAGTTTTCAAAAGTTAATGCGGTGAGTGCGAAAAATGAAAGTGAGATACGGCAAATTCGCGACCGCTCCGCAGAACTCGAAGGCTCGATCCGCAAGAAGCTCGAAGAGGTCGTTTCGGCCGTAGATCAGGAAACTAAGGAGATTCGCGACCAAAAAGCCGATCGCGCCGCTCTTGCCGATCTGTTTACAGAGATGGCGATGCGGCTGGCGAAGGAATTCGCGGATACACAAGCGGAAGATAATCAGGATAGTTAAGGCCCCCTTACGCGTCAGATCTTGTCATGAAACCGAGCCCTGAAAAAACTTCGGATGAAGCTACTGCGGATGTCGAAAGCGGTACACCGATGCTTCCGCGCGATCCCGAACACTTCTCGAACGGCGAGAGCAGCATGGGCGAACTGCGGAGGCTCCTCGTTGGATCGGAACAGGTCAGCGACGTACTTCCCGAAGCTGTCTCGAAGAGTTCGCAAAAAAACTCTCAATTGTCGGAGGCCACACTTCCGATTGTCGAAAAGAATATCCGCGAATCCGTTTTGCGGAATCCGCGTATCCTTGCTGACGCGCTCTTTCCCGTAATTGGTCCGGCGATACGAAAGGCGATATCCGCCGCGTTGAGCTCGATGGTCCAGTCATTTAATCAGACGCTCGAACACTCGGTTTCGCCGAAAGGGTTGAAATGGAGGTTTGAAGCTTTTCGAACGGGCCGTTCGTTCGGCGAAGTGGTGATGCTAAAGACACTTCAATACCGTGTCGAACAGGTTTTTTTGATCCATCGCAAAACCGGTCTCCTTCTGGAACACGTCGCGCTTGATCCAAAGGACACCCAAGATGCCGATATGGTTTCGGCGATGCTGACCGCTATCTCTGATTTCGCACACGACTCTTTCAAAACTGACGAGGACGCGACACTGGACTCTTTTAAGATCAGTGGGCTGAACGTATGGATAGAAGGCAGCCCCGACGCGATTTTGGCGGCCGCGATCCGCGGGAATCCTCCTCTCGAACTGCGTGAAACTTTTTCGCTCGCATTGGAGAAGATACAGTATTCGTTCGATGGCGAATTTGACAGCTACGATGGCGAGTCCGACACCTTCATGGCTGCGAGACCGGTGCTGGAGGAATGCCTGCAGTTCCAGGCCGCAGAAGCAAGCGAGAAAACCGGGCGTTTTTCTCCGGCCCATCTGATAATCGGGTTCCTCGGTGTCCTGCTGCTTGCTCTTGTGGTCTATTTCGGTTGGGACTATTGGCGCTGGTCGGGCCTTTTGGAAACGGTTCGAAACGAACCGGGATACACGCTCACCGATTACCAGAGAGGCTGGGTCAAACACAGGGTTTCGGGGCTGCGCGACCCGCTTGCAGGGAAGTCGAGCGAGCTGCTTTCGAGGAACCGATACGACGACGGCGATGTCGTGTTCTCATGGCGTGAATACCAGGATTCGAATCCGCAGTTTGTGTTGGAACGCGCTAGGAAGACCCTGAACCCTCCGCCCGGTGTAAAGCTTGTGTTTGATAAGGGAGTTTTGACTGTCGAAGGGACTGCATCTGACGATTGGATGGCCGATGCCAAGCGTTTTGGACCCGTGATCACAGGAATAAATGAAGTCGTGATCTCAGAAAATGGCCTCAACGACCTGATAGCCAGGATCGAGAGTAGAAAGGTGCTTTTCAAATGCGGGACAACCAAGATCTCAGGCGATCCTGCTCTTGACGGCGTTTCCGATGATTTGGTCCTCTTGTCGGAGTATGGTCCGTTTGAGTTGGAAGTCCTGGGATTTGCGGACAGGACGGGTACTCCCGACGTCAATGAAGCGATCAGCAACAAACGCGCAGAGATTATGGGCTCTGAACTTCGAAAGCGCTTGGGGGATAAAGCGGTCTTGGATAAGATAAAAATTACCGAAATGGGTTCGAAAACTACAGCCGATGAATGCAGGGTGGCCTTTAAGGTGATTCGCCAGAAGAAATGATCCAAAAAAAGATATGCATGCTCGGGGCGACAGGAGTTGGCAAGACCAGCCTTGTAAGACAATTCGTCCAAAGCGTTTTTTCAGAAAAATATCATTCCACGATTGGTGTGAAGGTCGATAAGAAGGTCGTCCGACTCGAAAAACAGGAAGTCACGATGATGCTCTGGGATCTGCAGGGCGAAGACGAAGATTTTAAGATCAAACCGTCGTTTCTGAGAGGCGCATCTGGTTATATACTGGTTGTCGATCTGACGGATGCGAAGTCGCTCGATGCGGCAAAGAGAATTCAGTTTATGATCGAGGACGAGGTCGGGCAGGTACCGTTTATGGTGCTCTTTAACAAGAACGACCTGACGGATCAAATCGAATTGGATCACGAATGGATGGTTGAGTTCGCCGGCGAAAAGGTGCTTCGATCAAGTGCAAAAACCGGGGAGAACGTCGATGAGGCTTTTCTCGGCCTTGCAAAGAAGATGGTTTAGCCGTTAGTCATTGACCATTGACCATTGACCATTGAACGGTAAATCCGAACAATGCGCCAATGGTTCTTTCCATCAACAAGATTTAAAAAAGTCGTTTGATTGAATTTTTGTTTCCAACCATTTATTATCACCATTCGTCATTTGGTCAATGGTCAATGGTCAATGGTCAATGGTCAATGGTCAATGGTCAATGGTCATTGAAAGGCCCCTGTAGCTCAACGGTTAGAGCAGCAGACTCATAATCTGTTGGTTGGAGGTTCGAATCCTCCTGGGGGCACCATTTCATTTAGCTATTGTCGTTGACCGGATATCGGTTGTGTTGACTTTTGTCCGCCCAGTTTTTTTGAAATCATCTATCAAATCGGACCTGCATGAAGCGCTGAATCTCGGATTATCAAATCACAATTATCCGCTATCCACTGCACCTGAATCCTGACTCCTGACTCCTGCATCCTTACACAGTCCTAGACATTGAACCTGAAATTCACGACATCGCCTTCCTGCATCACGTATTCTTTTCCTTCCGAACGCATTTTGCCCTTTTCCTTGGCCGCATTCTCGGAACCAAGTTCGATTAGTGTGTCATAGGAGACGATCTCCGCGCGTATAAAGCCGCGCTCGATGTCGGAATGGATTTCGCCGGCGGCCTTTGGCGCCTTGGTCCCGATGGGGATCGTCCAGGCACGCGTTTCTTTCGGTCCCGCCGTCAGAAAACTCATCAAACCCAGTAGCTTATAGGCCGATCTAACCATTTGGTCGACACCGCTCGAAGCGACCCCGAGGTCGTTCAAATATTCCATTCGCTCCGGTTCTTCGAGCGAAACAAGATCTTCCTCGAGCTTTGCGCAGATAACGACAGTCTCCGCATTTTCCTTTTCCGCATGTTCCATCACGGCCCTGACGTGTGAATTCGCTGAAGGGTCTGTAAGCGAATCCTCGTCGACATTTGCAGCGTAGATCGTCGGTTTTGAGGTCAGCAAAAAGAACCCGCGCGCAATCCTGCGCTCGTCATCGGAAAGTTCGGCGGTGCGCGCCGCACGCCCCTCTTCCAGTACAGGCAGAATCTTCGCGAGCACTTCGGCCTCTTTTTTTGCGTCTTTGTCGCCCGACTTCGCCGTTCTGTTGGCCTTGTCGAGCCGTTTTTCGACCGATGCCATGTCGGCCAGTGCGAGTTCGATCTGGATGGTCTCGATATCGCGGATCGGATCGACCGATCCTTCGACATGATGTACGTTTTCGTCCACAAAACATCGCGCGACCTGTATCACGGCGTCGGTCTCACGAATATTAGCGAGAAACTGATTGCCAAGCCCCTCGCCTTCCGAGGCGCCCCGAACGAGGCCCGCGATATCGACAAATTCAACCGTCGCCGGCAGAATCTTTTCGGACTTATAGATCTCCGCAAGCTTTGGCAAACGCTCGTCGGGCACGCTGACGATTCCGATGTTTGGTTCGATGGTGGCAAAGGGGTAATTTGCCGCGAGCGCGGATTGCTGCGCCGTGAGGGCATTAAAGAGTGTCGATTTTCCGACGTTGGGCAGGCCAACGATTCCAACTTGTAACATAAAATATTAAGAATTCACGATTCTGGATTCGAGGCAACTACAACCACCCCAATTCGATGCAAAACAGGATCACTCCAAAATTCATTGGCAGCCGTTTTCATACTGAATCCAGAATTCAGAATCCTGAATTCTGAATTGGACATCTTACAACCTGCGCGACCTTTTGAGAAATCGCAAGGGTGTGGCGTAAACTGTCGGGAACATGATTCTTTCTCTACTTCTCATATTAACAATCACCGCGGGCGGATTTGGCCTCACCTACATACTTGAAAGTGAACGCACCTTCTTGTGGCGCCTCGCGGCGGGGAGCGTGATAGGATCGGCTATTTTTGGCGTCGTTTGTTTCTTTTTGTCCGTTCTCGCGGGCCTGAATTTTTTCACGATCATTATCGCGGCCGGTCTCGCCTTCCTTCCGGTTCTTTGCGTTAGAAGCGGGCACCACAAAAAGTTGTTCCGGCACGATTGGGATAAAGCGAAAGGGAGGATCGAGCGGTTCACGGTTGGCCGCGCAAAGAACTTTGCCTATTACGTGTTTTTCCTGGTCCTGGTTGCCGCGTTCTTTGACCGCGCGATGATCGTAACGGCGGAAGGTATCTTTACCGGCGCTTCGAATAATCTTGGTGATCTGCCTTTTCATCTGGGGGCGATCTACAGTTTTACCGACGGCAACAACTTCCCGCCGGAGAATCCTTCGTTCGCCGATGTGCGCTTTACATACCCCTTCATCGCCGATTTTTTGTCGGCAGTATTTGTAAAGCTTGGGATGACCGTTAGGGGCGCGATGCTTCTTCCGAATGTGATCTGGGCGTTATCGTTACTGATTATTCTTGAGCAGTTTGCGGCAGCGGTATCGAAAAGCCGCATGGCCGGAAAGATTGCACCGTTTATTTTGTTTCTTAGCGGGGGCCTTGGTTTTCTTTGGTTTTTTTGGGATTACTGGCAGGGAGCGAGGGGAATATTCGAGATCCTCTGGAATTTGCCGGAGGACTACACGATCGGCGACAAGTTTCGATGGGGAAACTCGTTGGTGGTGCTTTTCGTCACCCAGCGGAGCATTCTGTTGGGCATGCCGTTGACCCTGATCGTTATACACCACCTTTGGGGATTGATTTCGAGGCGCAATCCGGAGATCGAAAAAGACAAAAAATCCGGGCCGCCAGCAACCGGGGTCGTTTCGTCGTTTTGCCTGGGTCTGATCGCGGGAACCCTCCCTTTGATCCATGCCCACAGCCTGCTCGTCCTGTTTGTTCTCGGCGCGTTCCTTTTTGTATCTGACCTCAAAAACTGGAAGAACTGGTTTAGTTTTGCGGCGGGAACGGGAATCGTAGGGGGATGCCTCCTCGGGTGGATGCTCATCGGCAGCGCGACCGGGACTTCGGAATTTGCGGCCTGGCATTTCGGATTTGATGCCCGCGGGCAGAACATCTTTTGGTTTTGGCTAAAAAACGCCGGTTTGTTTATTCCGGTCGCAGTGGCGGGTCTTGCAATCAGGGCTTTGATTCCGGCGAAGAGGGAAGACGAGACTGCCGACTCGGAAATCAGATTCTCGGCCGCGCATCTTCTTTTCGCGCTGCCCTTTATAGTCATTTTTATTGTCTCAAATGTTGCGAAATTCGCACCGTGGGAATGGGACAACATCAAACTCCTGATCTACTCGTTTGTCGGACTGATCCCGTTCGCTTCTTATTTCCTCGTCTGGGTGTGGAAAAAAGGCCGGTTGTTCAGAGCGTTGGCCGGGATAACATTTGCGGTACTCATCGCATCGGGTGCGCTCGATGTGTGGCGCACGGTTTCTGGCCAGATCGAATATGAGTTGTACAACCAGGAAACAGTTAAAGTCGCTAAAGAAATTCGGGAACGGACAAAGCCGGACGCGCTGTTTTTGAACGCACCCACCTATAACACCGCCGTCGTGCTGACGGGCAGACGGTCGCTGATGCGCTATACGGGGCATCTTTCCTCACACGGGATCGATTACAAGCCGCGGGAGGCCGATCTAATGCGTATCTACAGAGGCGACGCAACCGCCGACTTGCTGCTCCGCAAGTACGGGATCGACTACGTACTGGTTTCGCCTCTCGAGAGGCAGTCTTTGCAGGTCAACGAGGAGTTTTTTAAGCGTTATCAGCTTTTTCTTGAGGCTGGCGAGTTCAGGGTTTACAAGATCGCAGATAAATAAGCCCCGGATATCAAAGGCACCCGGAACAAGATGCCAAAAAAACACAAAGATGAAAATAACGAGGTGAGCCCGCCGGAGACTTCAGCTGCGGGAGCAGCTGCCCACGATTCCGGCGGTGAAGGATTCGACCGGATTTGGTTTGCCAGCGCTGCCCTGATCACGGCGCTGGCGGCGTTCCTGCGGTTTTTCTGGCTCGAGCTAAAACCGCTGCATCATGACGAGGGCGTCAATGGACACTTCCTGACCACCCTCTTTCGTACCGGTGAGTATCATTACGATCCCAGAAACTACCACGGCCCCGATCTCTATTATCTGTCGCTCGCATTTTCAAAGGTATTCGGGCTCAACACATTGAGCGTGCGTTGGAGTGTTGCGATCTTCGGGGTCCTCACGGTCGTTCTCGTGTTCTGGCTGCGGAAATACATCGGCAAATTAGGCAGTCTTGCGGCCGCGTTGTTTCTCGCACTGTCGCCGGGCATGGTATTTATATCGCGGTATTTTATACACGAGATACTGTTTGTTTTTCTGAGCCTTGCGGTCGTCGTCGCCGTGATGATGTTTCTCGACCGCCAAAAAGCCGGTGTGTTTGCTGCGATATGGATGACGTTGCTCCTGATGCTTTGTTTTATGCCGGTCAGCCTGATGGGTGTGACTGTCGCCGCTGGCAACAACGTCTATTTAACGTGGGGGTTGCGAATCGGTGTGCTCGCGGCCGAGTCGGTTCTGATCTTTTTTGTGATGCGGATGCTTCTGACGTGG
>JAOTWT010000545.1 GCA_029862725.1 Acidobacteriota bacterium
TACCCGGTGGCGATTTCGGTCAACGGTCCAGTCGGCGGTATGGAATACCCGATGATCTGCTTCAACGGTCCGCGACCGAACCCCGACAAAAGCTATTCACCGCAGACGAAATATGGGTTGATCTCCGTCATCATTCACGAGGTTGGACACAACTATTACCCGATGATCGTGAATTCGGACGAACGCGACTGGACCTGGATGGACGAAGGTCTCAACACATTTGTCCAGTTTCTGGCCGAAAGCGAGTGGGAGGAAAACTATCCCTCGCGGCGCGGCGAACCGAAAAACATCGCCGCCTACATGGCCAGCGAAAACCAGGTCCCGATAATGACCCAATCGGACTCTGTTTTGAATTTCGGCAACAATGCCTATGGCAAGCCCGCGACCGCGCTCAATATTCTCAGGGAGACCGTTCTGGGACGCGAGGTTTTCGATTTCGCTTTCAAGAAATACGCACAGCGTTGGATGTTTAAGCGTCCGACACCGGCTGATTTCTTCCGTACGATGGAGGATGCTTCGGGCCGCGACCTCGACTGGTTTTTCCGCGGTTGGTTTTACACGACCGATCACGTCGACATCTCGATCGAGAATGTTTCGCTCTACAAAGTGAACACCGGGAATCCCGAAGTTGAGAAGAAAATCGCGCGTGAGGAAGCCAACAACAGCCCGAAGACCCTTTCCGCGACGAGGAACAAGTCTCTGCCTAAGCGCATCGATAAATATCCTTCGCTGCGTGATTATTACAACGACTACGATCAGTACGAGGTGACGGATGACGAAAGAAAGGCCTACGATGCGTTCGTCGGCACTCTCGATAAGGTTGAGAAGTCGCTTCTCAACGCCGATTACTATTTCTACGTCGTCGATCTGAAGAACATCGGCGGACTCGTCATGCCGGTAATATTCGGTGTCGAATACATGGACGGAACAAGCGAGAAGATCAGCATTCCCGCCGAGATTTGGAGATACGACAACTTCAACGTTTCCAAGCTTATCGTCGCGAAGAAAGAGGTAAAAGCGATCGTTCTGGACCCAAATCTGGAAACCGCCGATAGCGACCTTGCGAACAACTTCTTCCCGAGACGCACGATCCCGACCCGATTTCAGGTGTTCAAATCCCAGTTGCGTTCGGATCTCGAACCATCGGCCGCGGCCGACTCAACACCGGTTGAAAACGTGGCATTGGATGGTCGTTGGGTCCTGAACATAGCGGCTCCCGGCCAGGCGGTGACACTCGAGGTGGATCTTGTGACAAGCGGCGAAACGGTAGCCGGTTCGATCAGTACGCCGCAGGGCCAGATGGCAATCTCCAGCGGCTCGGTCAAGAATGGCGCACTTACATTGAAAACCACGACGCCGATCGAACTCGTGTTTACGGGCCAACTCAGGGGTTCTTTTTTGAGCGGCACGGTAACGGCGCCACAGGGGACGACGACCTTTACAGGTGCAAAGGTGGACTAGATGAGAGGTGTATTTCTTACGGCGGTTCTATTCTTTGCGGCGCACCTTTGCGTCTCGGAAGTTCCCGCGCACGAGTTTCATACGACATTTACAACGATCGAACACAACATCCCCGAAAAGAACATCGAGATAACAATCAGGGTCTTTACGCACGACCTGAGCCCGACCCTTGAGAAACGGCTCGGCAGGAAGATCGACCTGGGCCGCGAAGAAATCGATAGTGCCGTGATGTCGTATGTACGGGAGAAGTTTGAGATTAGAACCAAGATCGGCGAGGTCCTGATTCCGCAATGGGTCGGCAAAGAAGTCGACGCCCAGGTTGCGTATTTTTATCTGGAAATCCCTTTCGAGGGTGAACTGGCAGGCGCCGCCGTTCTAAACGGAATGTTCTTCGAGAGTTTTGAGGAACAGGTGAATTATGTTTCGGTCAGCGCCGGCGATTTGAAACGCGGTTTCGTATTCAAGGTCGGGGATAAGGCGAAAGAGGTATCAAGTGACAAGTGATTTCCGGCACGATTGTCTTTCGAACGCAAATGCCGTCAAGAATGCGTTTGGAGCAGGGCTTGCCCGACACGCCGTTTGAAACACGTCTCCAAAAGAACACAATCGATCTTTTCTCAGCGGCGCCTCCGCGACCCTGCGCCTCGGGGGTAAATCAGTCGCAAGGTGTGCACCGTGCAAAGTCGACAGATCGCTCCGCGACGATCGAGAAGCCACGAAACTCAAAAAGAACGATCTCCATCATTCCCGAATTCTGCAACGTTGCTGACTTTTCTGACTGTGCGAATTTACTCGCCATCCCCATGATGCGGTTTCCCAAGCAGGTGCAATTCCAGACCGCCAAAACCTCTGCCATGATCTGCGGTATAACTTTCAATATGCGAAGCACCGATGTAATGGTCGCCAAATGCCAGTTTCTGCAAGATACTTGCCGGCCGTTGATGCCAACTCGCCCAACTCAAAGGTGAATCGCCATTCGAATCCCTCGCCCTTTTGTCTG
>JAOTWT010000544.1 GCA_029862725.1 Acidobacteriota bacterium
GGCTGCATTCCGGTTCGATAATGACAAAAGCACTTGGATCAGGTGATCAACCCGTTCTTTTGACAGAAAACGGATTTTCTCCAACATGGTCGCCGGATGGAAGTTCGGTCGCATTCCTCAGGCAAATCGGCGATAAGTACGAGCTGTGGAGAATCAACAGCTCGGGCGGAAGCTCTCAATTGCTTTCCAAAGATGGGGTCCAGAATTTCGAATACACCATAAGTCCCTATAATAAGGTCCATGCGAGTCAATTTGTATGGGGTCCGGAGGGTGAATCTCTGTTGTATCCGGCGACACGCAACGGAATTTCCAATCTCTGGCAGGTGTCTGTTGAAACTCGTGCCGATCAAGCACTTACCCGTAATCAAGATGAAAATCAGCGTGTTTCGAGCCCGTTTTGGGCCCCGGACGGCAAGAGAATCGCGTTTTACTCGAAAACAGTAAAGCGGGATTCCAGCGACGAACACACTTATCGGATTTGGATTCAAAATACTGAACCGGCAAAAGCAATCAAACTTGTTGAAACTAAAGATCTCATACGATTATTGGGTTTTTCCGAAGACAAGGGTGCCTTGATTTATGCCCGCTTCCAGAAATCCGCAAAATTTAGCCATACGCCTCCCGAAACCGAGATTTATTCTGTACGCCTCGAGGACGGCCGGGAAAACAAAATTAATTCCTTACATTTCGCATATTTCTACAATATTGCACTGTCTCCTGACAGAAAATCAATCGCATTCGCGGCGCGTCCAAAAGACAATGACGAGCTGTGGATTACACCCGTTACCGGAGGCACGCCTCGCCGGTTGATGGTGAACAACGATCCAAGATTTTTTCTTTCGAGTCTCGATTGGTCTCCCGACAGCGGTTCAATATTTTATGGCAAGCAGACCAGGTTTAGCTTGCTTTCCATGGTTGTTAAACAACATGTAAATGGAGAATAAAAATGAAAAGTCTAAAAGTTAGTCGCATGCTTTTTCTGGCGTTGCTGGCGACTGTGATATTCGCTGTCGGTTGCGGAACTACGGTCCCGGATAATACGAATAACACAGGTGTGTCTCCTACGAGAACTGAGGCGGTGGACACGATTCCCTTGGCTGAGGGATGTACCAAACTCAAAATGCTGGAGAAAATTAACGAGGTCGGAAAATTTAAGAAAGAGATCGACGACGGGAAACTGGCGGTGGAATTTGATGCTGATAACAAAACCCTCATCGTCGAAGGAGTGATGAAGGGCGATAAAAGCGGCCTTGGAATTTTTAACAGCAAACTTTCCGGTTTTCTCAAGGAAGATTGTGTTGTCCGGATTCGGTTTCGAGCGATTTCAACCGCGAATTCGAGCGCAAAAACCACGGGTTCAGCTGCTTTCTCAGGTGTGCCGCCGGTGGAAGCAAATCCGGAAGAAGGGTTTCTCTTTTGGCTGTGTCCGTATGAATGCAACGGCGTTTGCCAATTCACAAAGTGTGAAGGAGAGGGTTCGCCAACTCCGACGCCGACACCCAGTCCAAGCCCCTAGGGTGAAATACCGGAGCGATATGATTGAGCAACAGCATGAGAAATTGAAATATTGTTAGAGATTTCGCAGGCACGTGTTGGAACGGGCGGTTCGACAGGATGCGCTCGATAGACTTCATTTCGCATAGGGACCCCGGCACGGGGTCATGGTGACCGTTTGAGTCTGCATCTCGTTGCGGGAGTTTTTGTAGTGTTTCGCAGTCTGCGAACACAAATGTCTTCTGAATCGGTGCCGGATTGTTCGCGGCCGGCGTTGCAGAATGTGCTTTAAGCGGGTATTGGATGAGGGAAAAACAATGACAAATATCAAAGGATATCGCGACCTAAGGAAAGACGGGCGCATGGTCGGGCTTCCGGAATGGATTCTTCGAACGGTATTCCTTGCAGTTATCGTCTCGCTTATCACCTTACCCGTCCAAGCCGCATCGATTGGGGGTGACGGGGGTATTACGATCCAGGTTTCATACGACAACGCCGACCTAACTGACCACCTGGAAATTGACACAGTAATTACACAAGACAACGGTCAAGGTGGAAGCGCTTGTGATTATACAAATGAAGCTCGACCTCTGAACTCCCCCAGTCCTGGATCGTGTACTCCAAGCGGCGGCGATACCTGCAGCGGGCGGTGCAAGCTCATGGGCGATATTAGAGCCCTGGCAGAATATATTTATACGTCCACGCATGGGCGTCATTATCTAAAGAGGGTCTATGTCGCAGACCGTGGCCGCGCATGGGATGCGGCGGATATCAAGTGGAACATGGGGAACGGCTTGAGTGTAGCAGCGCAGGGGGGATGGAACGATACGGGTTTGCAGATCAGTCTCAATTCAGCCAGCCGGAAATGTATACACGACGTTCTTCATCACGAGTTCGGCCATTATTTCTATAATCTTCCGGACAGGTACGTGAGTACCGAGAACCGTCCGGGCTACTACAAGGGGCT
>JAOTWT010000057.1 GCA_029862725.1 Acidobacteriota bacterium
GCTCCCAAAAAAAGATTCGTCACATCGATTTGGGGCAGGGAATTGTCGATCGTTTCCGGATAGACGCACGCGACGGCCGTGGTTTCATTCCAATCGATTCGAAAAAACTCCCGGGTGGAAGCGTCCGGGGTCAGCCTTTTGATTTTCTTCGTTTCAGGGGGCAATCCGAGGAATGCGGCGAGCCGTTCTGATGCGCTGCGGTCGAAAATCATCGCTTAATTCGTAAGCCGGACGACATAGTTCTCGCCGTCAAACTCGCCCTTTAGAGCCTTTTGCGGAATTCCTTCGCAATGACTGAGCATCTCACCGGTAACTACAGCGACATTTTCGTATCGCGCTCCTTCTCTGACCTTGACGCCGTCGCCGATGACGGAGCGGTAAACGCGTGCATTGGGGCCGATCGTGACGTCGTCCCAGATCACGGATTCCTCGACCGAAGCCGAGCTGTCGATGAGGTTGTTCCGGCCAAGAACTAAACGGTCTTTGTTGCCGTTGAGCATGGCAAGGCTGATATCGAGATAGCGCCGTATTGTCGAAAGTTCATACCAACGGCCATCAGTCACGTGCGCAGCGATCGTCTCACCTTTCCGGATTGCGGGATTGTAGAATGTAGGAACTATATCGGAATAGACGCCCCGCGGTATGTATTCAAAAACCCGCGGTTCAAAGATATGAATACCGGTGAACATATACGGAGCCTCCTTACCGTTCAACTCCGGGTCCGCAAAATCCCCGAAACCTGAAATTCTTCCATCTTCTACATAGACTTCGGTGAAGTGCTCGCGGGCATCGTTCCTCATTAGGACCATCGTCGCGAGAGCCCCGGATTCCTTATGGGTATCAAGAGCCGCGTCAATATCGATATCGGTGATGATCTTGCCGTTGATGACGAGAAAAGTATCGCCTTCCAGATGTTCGCGGGCGTTGTCGAGTGCCCCGGCGGTACCGAGAATTTTCGGCTTCTCGTAGGTGTAGTGGATCTGTGTGCCGAAAGCAGAACCGTCGCCCAGCGCCTTTTTGACCGATTCGGGCTGGTGATGAAGATTCACCACCACATCGTCAAATCCGAATTTGGCGATATATTCCGCTACATAACCTACAAGAGGTTTTCCAAAAAATGGTATCGCGGGTTTTGTACGGTCAATCGTTAAAGGAAAAAGACGCGTGCCGAAACCCGCGGCCAGGATCATTGCTTTCATCTCGAAGAACTTCTAAGAAGGAGAGCCATAGGAAAAATGTCAAAAAGTATAAATACCCAATAAACTTAACGGCTTTGGGGCATAATTGCAAACCTCGTTACCCGAACCGTTATGCCGGTACGGCGGGCGTTCGGGCTGATTGCATAAGTGAGGATTGGTTCATCTTTTAGCTCACTGTTTGGCAGCTCCGGGGGTCTATTAAGACCACAAAAAAAGGGTTGGGATTTCTCCCAACCCTTGTACTAAAGTTGATCGATCCGGTTAGTTGCTGTTCCAACCCGGAATCGGTGCATCTCCCGCGGAACCCCACTCGATTGCCTCAAGCATACCGTCGCTCGATCTGAGGGTGTAAAAAAAGCTGTCCGATGCGCTCGCGTCGTTCCTTCTCCAGATTCCGATATCGGTTAAGTATGAAGAATCCATCCTGGAAGATACAGAAGTCATTCTTTTCGTCACCGTCGCTTTCGCCGTCGCCGTCGAAGTCGACCTGAGGCGCATGGGGTGTTACTGCTGCAGTATTAAACGTCAGATTGGCCGCGTTAACGATTCCCGGATCGCCTTCGCCGCTGTCATTAAACCGGAGTGTCCAGGTACCGGTAATCGTAGCCGTGCTTGTGAAAGCGGAGTCAATACTCGTTACCGGCGCCGGGTTCATCGTTTGCGACGAGCCGCCGGCTTCCGTGGTTCGATATGCCATGGGGTTAAGGATTCCAGCGCCTGTTTGGTTCGAGGCTTCAGTCCACCAGTTGGTTCCGGCTGCGACATCGTTAAGGGTATAAATTCCAAGCAAATTGGAGCTGTCTCCGCACGGGTCCTTAAAACAGTCACGATGTCTTCAGATGGATTGCCGCGACCGATTTCGTATTGGAGACCTTTGAAATTTCGAACAACTGTTGACGCACGACCGAGCGGGGTTTCACGAAAGGAAACCCGCACCCACTTAAACTTTTGGCACGCACATAAAGTATTCATATTACTAAATTAATCCAAATTCTTTGGCAAAATCGCGGAAGATTTCAGAATTCGACACTCGCCAAGTATTCTTAAAGCCTGTCTAATTGGAACTGATGTGGCTAAACAAAATTCAAACGGACTGATACTTTTCTTTGTCGATGGACTGGGAATCGGCGAGCGCAAACCGGAAAATCCGTTTTATGCACTCGGCGGCCCGGATCCCCTCTGCCATTTTGTGGATGGAAACCGTGGGTTGGATTTGGAAGGCAACGTGGCGGCGACCGACGCGTGTCTAGGAGTTGAAGGGCGCCCCCAAAGCGCTTCCGGGCAAACTACGATATATACTGGGATCAACGCGCCCAAAGAACTCGGCTATCATAAGCAGGGATTTCCGAATGAATCTCTGCGGCGGATCATCGAGGAACATTCGATTTTCAGGCAACTCAAAAATGCGGGCGTTGATGACCTGATTTTCGCAAACACATATACGCCAAAGTTTTTCGAGAGAAAACCGCGTTGGAAATCCGCGACAACTTGTGCTGTCGAAGCGGCCGGCATGCCGTTTTGCAGTATACGCGATTTGCTTGGCCGGAGGTCCCTCTTTCACGATTTTACAAACCGCACCCTGATAAAGGCCGGTCACAACGTTCCGGAGTTTACGCCCCGTGACGGCGCCGAAATCCTGGCCGGATTGTGCCGCGAATACAGTTTCGTACTCTACGAACATTTTATTACCGATAAGATCGGCCACGATATGGACTGGGAACGTGCAAAGACGCATTTACCGGAATTGGCGGAGCTGATCCGGGAGACATTGCAATCAATCGATCTGGAATATACGACCTTCGTCTTGACAAGCGATCACGGCAACATAGAAGATTTGTCCATTCGTAATCACACACGAAACAAGGTTCCGACGGTTGTCTGGGGGCGGAAAAAGGAAGTCTTTGCCAGCAGGATCTCCTCTCTCGCCGATATTACACCGGCAATACTCGATTTGTTGACCTGATGACATCAATATCGGCAAAGAACGACAGACGGGAAGTCTTTGGATGGCTCATGTACGACTGGGCCAACTCCGCCTTTTACACCACGGTTATCAGCGTCCTTTTGGGGCCATATCTGACCGCTCTGGCCCAGGCGCATGTCGGCGACAACGGCGTGGTCTGGAGCTTTGGTTTCCTTGGTTCGGTTACCGCCAAGAGCCTTTTCCATTTTTGCCTGACGATCTCGGTGTTCCTGCAGGTGCTGCTACTTCCGATACTTGGAGCGGTTTCAGATTATTCCAATCTGAAAAAACGGCTGATGGCTTTCTTTTGCTATCTAGGGGTCACGGCGAGCTGCCTGCTCTTCTTTATCACTGAAAACTATATTGCCGGAAATATTCTCCTGATCATTGCAAACCTAAGTTTTGGGGCGGCAAACATCTTCTATAACGCGTACCTCGTAGATCTGACGACGGATGACAAGCGCGACAAGATTTCGAGCTATGGATTTGCCGCCGGGTATATCGGCGGTCTGATCATGCTAACCGCAAACCTGATCCTGGTTCAAAGTGCGGAATCGCTTGGGATGACCCGGGGGTTTGCTGTCAGGTTGTCGCTTCTGCTGGCGTCACTTTGGTGGGGCGTCTTTGCGCTTGTGACGTTTTATCTCGTGAAATCCAGAGGGGCGGTGAAGAAACACCCCGAAAAGAAAAACTATGTGTCGATCGGATTCAGTGAATTAAAGAACACATTCGGCGTCCTCCTGCGCATCAAGCAGACGGCGCTTTTTCTCGCGGCCTACTTTTGCTACAACAACGGAATCCAGACCGTGATCAGCAGCGCCTCCGTTTTTCTCGCCCAGGAGCTCTTTGTCGCAAGAGGGCAAAAAGCCGACGAGGTTTTCCTGCTGGGAGTGTTCTTTGTCGCCCAGGTTTTTGCCTTCATCGGATCCATTTTATTCGAACGCGTCGCCCGTTTGACCGGGACCAAGGCGGCACTGATGATCTCGTTGATAATCTGGATTCTGATCGTTGTATATGCCTACGCCTTCCTCGACACGGTTTACCAGGCGTGGATTTTGGGCGCGTTCATAGGCCTTGTACTTGGAAGTTCCCAGGCGCTTTCAAGATCCCTGTTTTCGCAGATGATCCCGGAAGGGAGAGAGTCCTCGTTTTTCGGCCTGTATGAGATATCCGAGCGCGGAACAACCCTGATCGGCACCGCGGCGTTTAGTATCGTGGTGGCAATCACGGGTTCATACCGGCACGCGATATTCTCGCTTGTCGTATTTCTAATCATCGGCGCCTTGATACTCGCGTGCACGGATATCGAAAAAGCGATCAAACAAGCCGATAGCCTTTCAGATTCGGAAGGCAAAACGACCGCTTAACTTTATCGGCAAGGTTGTGTCCACTATAATTCCGGAAGTACAGCTTTGTTTGCACAATCACGACTATGTTTCAAGATCACGAAAAAATGGTGACGATTTTCGGCGGCTCCAAATGCGGGCCGGGTTCGGCCGAGTACAAGCAGGCGCTTGAAGTCGGGCAAAGGCTCGCCGGCGCGGGATATACGATTTGCACCGGAGGTTATTTGGGTGTCATGGAAGCCGCTTCGAAGGGCGCGCGCGAGAATGGCGGCCGGGTTTTGGGCGTGGTTATGAATCAATTCCGGTCTGAGCCAAACCGGTTCCTGACCGATAAGGTCGCGACGGATCACTTTTACGACCGCCTCCAGGCGCTGATCCAGAGATCTATGGGGTTTATCGCAATCCGCGGCGGGATGGGAACAGTAACTGAGATTTCACTTGTCTGGAATAAGCTGCAGACCGGTGTGTTGCGAGACCGACCGCTGGTCCTGCTCGGCGAATGTTGGAGCGGCGTGGTTGAGTCCTGGAAGAAGAATCTCGTGGTCAGCGACTCGGATGTATCATTACTCCGCTTTGCTGCGACTCCCGAACAGGCTGTGGCCTTTGTTACCGCCGGTAGGGAAAGTGTATGACCCGATTGGAGATCAAGCGATAAAAAAAGCGAAAGAAGTAAAGACTACAAAAAACCGCGTTTTCGCCGGACGGGCCGTTTCCCGAGGTGTTGGCGTCGGTACCGTTTTGTGCTTGTTTGGCGCTAACCGGCAGTTCTTTAAATCGAGGATCGAGCCGCAAGCAACCGGGTCCGAGATCAGAAGGTTCAGGAAGGCTTTGAAAACTGCTGAAGAGCAATTGAATCGGATTGTGTCGGCCGAAGACGCCGGTGAAGGCCAATCCGGGATATTCGAAACGCATCTCTTGTTTCTGAAAGACCGGTCTTTGATACTGAAGATTGAATCGATGATTGCCGAGCAGAGGGTCAACTGCGAGTGGGCGGTTAGCAGCGTGATCGACGAGTACGCCGCGAAATATAAAAAACTGTCGGATAAGCACCTGCGTGAAAAACACATCGATTTGGAAGACGTCGGCAACCGGCTGATCGCCGCACTTGGCGGCGAAAGGGAGACGGGTTTGGAAGTGGACGGCCACGCCGTCGTGGTTGCGCGTGAGATAAATCCTTCGACCCTGATTGAAATCGCATCGGCGCAGCCGGCGGCACTTGTCACGCAGAATGGAGGGTGGACCTCGCACACATTTATTCTGGCACGCGAACTCGGGATTCCCGCGGTTACGGGAATATCCGAGCTGCTCAGGAGGACAGAAACCGGCGAACGGATGATAGTCGACGGGTTTCGCGGAGAGATTGTCGTCGATCCCTCTGACGAATTGATAAATCAGTACCGCATGCCCGAAAGCATCGGCGTGCCGAATGTAGAGGTCGATGAGCCCGCAACACCCCAGGTACGTACGATCGATGGCGAGGAAATCAGGCTTTGCGTTAATCTCGACCTTGCTCTTGATGCTGCGGAAATTGAGCGAGTGTCGGATTTCGGGGTGGGGCTCTACCGTTCGGAATACCTCTTCAAACGCTTTGCGGGTTATCCGTTGGAGAATGAACAATACGAGAAGTATCTCGAGGTCCTCGAACTCGCGCGTGACTCGCCGGTAATAATAAGGACTTTTGATCTCGGCCCTGGCGAGATTGTAGGTGGCGGTACGGCACGTGAGAAGAATCCCGCGCTTGGAATGCGTGGAATTCGTCTGAGTCTTCGCGACGAGTTGCAGTTTCGAATTCAAATCAGGGCTCTTCTCCGGGCGGGAGTCAAAAAGAATCTCGATATCGTTTTTCCTTTGGTCTCCGATATATCGGAATTGAGGCAGACAAAAGAAATCGTTTCCGAGGAGCAGGCGAAATTGAAATCGGAAGGGCAGCACACGAGTCACCCGAGGCTCGGAGCGATGATAGAAGTGCCGGCGGCTGTTATGATGATCGATGAGATTTTTGCGATTACGGAATTCGTAAACGTTGGCACCAATGATCTTGTGCAATACTTGCTGGCGGTGGACCGGGACAACGACAATCTCGCCAATTATTTCCGAACCCTCCATCCGGCGGTCATACGTTCGCTCAAATTGATATTTGAATCGGCTGCACGTCACGGAAAAGAAGCCGTAATGTGCGGCGAAATGGCGGGTTCGCCGCTCTATGTCCCTCTTTTGATCGGCCTCGGCGCGCGGACTCTGAGCATGAATCCGGCCTCGTTGGACCGCATCGCCTCGATTGTCAGACAAATTAGTGCCCAGGAGGCAATCGATATCGCCGAGAAGGTCGCAGGAACGGAAACGTGGGACGAAGCGGAACGACAATTGAAGGAGTTGTACAGGGGGACGTGGCCGCACATCGTACAACTTTCAAATTTCATTTCCAGTAGGGAATAACAAAAAAAACCGCCAATATCGCGATTAACCCCTCATAAATTGAAAATTTACCCCTTTTTGCACTTTCATTGAGATACCGGGACCGCGCCGCGCGTATAACGGTCCCGGGCCATATGTTAGAATCAACGGGTTTTTACAACGTTTATTTGTTTAATGAAGCAGAAATCTTTCATTTTTAGTCAGGTTCTTATTCTATTCGTCTGTTCGATCTGCGTTTTTGCGCAGACGCCGTCTGACGGAATCGGGGAGGTAAACTTCGGGTATTCGAAGAACCCCCCGGCGAAATCCGTTAAAAGAATTGTTGAAAAAAAGACCGGTGAGTCCGACGCTCAAAATGTTGCGGGAAAACGCATTGAAAATAATCCCGCCGGTGCCGTGGACGTCAGGTATCAAAGCATCGCTCGTATGACCCGCGAGGCTGTAAGAGACGAAAACCTGAAGAGCCTGAAGCCGACCGAGATCTATAAAGTCGGCAGCGGAGATGTTCTCTTTATCGGGATTCAGGAGTCTAGGTCGAACTACTACACCGTCTTGACCGACGGCTCGATCGATTATCCGCTCGCCGGCGGCCTGGTGCCGGTCGAGGGCCTTTCCCCAGGTGAGATCGAAAATCTGCTGCGCGAAAAGATTCAACTCTACGAGGACCCGGAAGTTTCGGTAAAGGTGCGCGAATACGCAAGCCATGCAATCGAGGTTTTGGGGTTGGCGGGCCGTACGGGAAGGCAGTATCTGCAACGAGAGGCAATGCCGCTCTACGTTGTCCGGGCACAGGCGCTTGCCGGTTCCGAGGCCGACATGACCATCATCAAGAGGCCGGGGAGCGGAGAAATTACCCTAAATGCCGGGACGCCGGAATTCGACGACACATTGATCTATCCCGGCGATATCATTGAGTTCACCTCTTCGGCAAGCCGCGGCGGTTCGAACGGTTATGTCTATCTAGGCGGAATGGTTACGGATCGCGGCAGATTTGGATATCACGAAGGGATGACGTTGACACAGTCGATCATGGCAGCCGGCGGAACAGCCGGTTCCGAAGCGAGGAAAGCGGTCGTCCGTAGAAAAAACGAAAAAGGCTTTCTCGAATCGTTTACCTATAAGCTGAGCGATATCAGGAAAGGGAAGGAGATCGACCCCGTGTTGAAAGCCGGTGACATGATCGAAGTCGGAAACTAGGCAAGCGTGTTTGCCGGTTGCCGGATTTGTGTAAGTTTTAGTTTTCGTTTGTTCAACAACTTTTGCTACTATTGTCTTACCTTGCAAACGGGTAAGTCGGGTAATCGCTTTTCCTTTGGAAAAGAGGAAAGTCCGAACTTCAAAGAGCGACGAGCCGGTTAACTGCCGGGCACCCGCCTTCGGCGGATGACGACAAGTGCAACAGAAAGCAAACCAGCCCTTCGGGGTGATGGGTGAAACGGTGAGGTAAGAGCTCACAGGCATGCTTGGCGACAAGCGTGACCGGGTAAACTCCTCGTGAAGCAAGACCAAATAGGAAGACGCAAAGGGTTGCTCGCCCTGTTCCGGCTTCGGCCGGAAAGCGTTTTCGGGTAGGTCGCACGAGCCGTGCGGCAACGTACGGCCTAGATGAATGATTACCGCTTCGCCGATTGGCGGAGAACAGAATTCGGCTTACAGACTTGCCGGGTTTGCAAGGCATTTTCAAAACTTAAGGAGCCACTGTACTAGTATGACGAATCGAAAAGGTGTTTTTATAGGGGCATATGTTCCCAACGAGTTAAAAGAATCGTTAAAGCGGAGGGCCGCGTCCGAGCATCGAACCCTCTCTCAGGAGATCACTAGGATTCTCGTCGAGGCAGTCCATGGTCAGGGGTTACCTTCAGGAAGTGTCGACCGCCGTACACCGACGACCACGCCGCGTCGACGTACCACCGATCCTCTGCCGAGGCGGCGATCTGAGGACCTTCCCTTTATCGCTCCGGAATCCAAAGGATAGAAGTCTTTTATCCTTGTGACAGGCGCTGTTGCGGTTTCGCGGCGGCGCTTGTCGCTTTCACACCCGCCGTTTGTTAAAATTTGAGTGAATGCAAACGAGATTTTATATTATTTCCGGGCTTGCGGTGATCGTCAGCTTCGCAGGCGGTTTTTTATTGGCAAACTCGCTGAACCGTGCAGAGATCGTCGCTTTGCAGGCGAATCAGGTCCAATCCAATAATGCGGTTCCGGCGCCGGCACAAAGCGCCCGGGATGCGGAACTCTCTGACCGTGAAATCGAACAAAAGCTGGCCGAAGCGGAAAGAAACGCCACGGATTTCGCATTTCAGAAAGGACTGGGGCTTGGGCTCTACCGGTATGCCGCGTTTAAGAAAGACCGCGAGCGTCTAAAGGACGTTGAAACGCTTTTGAATCGGGCGCATTCGCTTAATCCCGATGATTACCAGGTTCTCGTCGCTTTCGCCAACGTCAATTTCGATCTTGGCCAGATCAATTCCGATGAAAAACTAAATCAAAAAGCGCGAGAACTCTATCGCGCGGCACTTCGAAAGAACCCGAAGGACGCGCAGGTACTGGGAGATATGGGAACAACCTATATCGAGACAGGTTCGCCGGATGCGCGAACCGCGCTCGGGTTTTTGGAAAGGTCTTATGCCTCCGACTCTCGTAACGAAAAGGTCGTCATCGAGCTCATAAAGGCCCATAAGCTGATCGGGAATTCGGATAGGGCAGGGGAATTTATATTGAAACTCAAGGAACTTAACCCTAAAAATCCTGAAATTGGCCGGCTCGAAGCGGAATTGGAAACGGGAGGCGGCAAATGAAGTGGCTCCTGATTTTGTTGATTCTGGCGGTTGTCGTCGGGTATTTTGTCTATCGATACCGCAAACACATACAGACCGCCTGGTTTATGTACCAGACCTTTCGGCGAATGAAGCAAAGCAGGAACGCCTCGCAAAAACAGGTTCCGGCACGCGATACTTCGAAAGACTCCGAACTGGTTCGCTGTCCGAAATGCGGAAAATGGGCTTCGAAGGAAGAATCGGTGAAGCTGAAGGGCGATTTCTTTTGCTCGTTGCTTTGCCTCGAAGAGACAATGGCGGAGAAAGTACTGTAGTTCTTGACAGTCGGGAAAGTCGGCAAAGTCAGGAAAGTTTTCAAAGTCAGCAAAGTTTACAAAGTCGGCAAAGTTTTCAAAGTTCGCAAAGTTCGCAAAGTCAGGAAAGTTTTCAAAGTCACCAAAGTCAACAAAGTTTACAAAGTCAGCAAAGTCAGGAAAGTTTTCAAAGTCACCAAAGTCAGGAAAGTTTTCAAAGTCACCAAAGTCACCAAAGTTTACAAAGTCAGCAAAGTTGCCCGCACAATTTCATTTATCGGTTTGGGACTGGATGATCTTGGACACATTTAAGCGGAAGGTCTCCAGCCGAATGTCAGCAACATTGAAAACTTTGCTGACTTTGAAAACTTTGCGAACTTTGAAAACTTTGCTGACTTTGCCGACTTTGTAAACTTTGTTAACTTTCGGAACTTTGAAACCTTTGCGAACTTTGGACGCCTTCAGGGGATAAAAGTCGCCACATACCAGGCAATCATACCTTCGCCAAAAAGAATTGCTGCAATAGCGCCGATCCCCAGGAATATCCCGAACGGGATTTGCGCCTGTAAATCCTTATCCTTGCTGCGCGCGATAACCAAAAGACCAGCCACCGCTCCTGTAAATGCAGCCAGAAATATCGTCAGCAGCGTTAGCCTCCAACCAAGCAGGGCGCCGACCCCGAACATCATTTTCACATCGCCAAGCCCCATCGCGTCGATGCCCCTCAGGCGTTTCCAGATTTCGCCGACAAGCCACAGCGAACCGCCGCCCAGCAATCCGCCCAAAAGCCCCGCGAAGAGAGATTCCAGCCACACCGGAAGGCCAGCGAGAGAATCCATCGGAAATCTAGTGATATCGGGAAAAACGTCGGCATAACCGGGTATCAGGGGAAGAACTACTCGTACGAGCAGG
>JAOTWT010000546.1 GCA_029862725.1 Acidobacteriota bacterium
GCGAAGCGTTAAATTACTCCGACTCGACGACATGATCCTGACGCGTCAGGGCACTCTCGTCCGACGCGCGATTCATGCCGTGGTAAGCCTCCTGCTCCGCCTGTTTTTCCGTAGAATCGAAACATCGAACGCTTCGGTGGTACCCGCGAAAGGCTCCCTGATCTTTGTCATGAACCATCCCAACGGGCTGGTCGACCCCGCGCTTGTCTTTGTCGCCTTACCCCGCAAGATCTCGTTTCTGGCCAAATCGACCCTCTTTCGGATCCCGGTCTTCTCCTACCTTCTAAAGGTCGCGGAGGCCCTTCCCGTCTATCGGAGAATCGATTCTGCGGATGTATCGAAGAACAAAAAGACATTCGAGGCGTGCCACGCCCAGCTTCAGACGGGTGGCGCAATCGCGTTGTTTCCGGAAGGAATCTCTCATAACTCACCACGGCTTTTGCCGATAAAGACCGGCGCCGCGAGGATTGCATTGGGTGCGCTTTCGGCGGCAAGCGGTAAAGCCGATTTCGATTTGCAGATCGTACCGGTCGGACTCTATTACACAAACAAAACGACCTTTCGAAGCGATGCGTTGCTGCTTTTTGGCAAACCGTTTTATGTTGAGCCACCGGAATTGGGAGAGGACGGCAATCCGACGAAGGACAATGTTTTGGAATTGACCTCGCGGATCGAAACGGCGCTGGCCGAAATTACGGTCAATGCGGAGTCCAAAGCGCGGCTTGACGAAGCAAAGGAGGGGGCTAACCTGTTCCTGTCGGTATCCGAGACCCTGAGTATCGAAAATACAATCGTCGCAAGGTTTGAATTCGTCAGGAAATATCTCGAAACCGAACTTGAAGCGGATCCCGTTGCCGAATCCCTAACCAAGAAGATTTCAGGGTATAAACGCAAGCTGCGTGAACTCGGCCTCGAGCCGGAAAATCTCTCGCTTTCGAGTGAACCTGTCTGGTATGTGTTGAAAACATTCGTTTTCAGGGGGTTGGTCCTGCTTATCTTGTCGCCGTTTGCGCTGGCCGGATCGGTGATTCACTTTCCGGCGTATCAGATCAGCAAATTTCTCGCCGCCCGGTACACTCACCACGGAGTAGATGACATCATTTCCACCGTCAAAATCATGTCGGGAATGATTCTCATCCCATTGACATGGTTCTTCGTGGCGGCTTTCGTCTATTACCTTACGGCATCCCTGATCGCTCTTTCGGCGATACCTTTTTCGGCGCTGTTGGGATATATCGCGCTTCGTTCCTGGGAGGACTATGCCGATCTGCGCGGCTGGTTCAAAGCGTCGTGGGTCTTTATCACAAAACGAAAGGTGTTTCTTGAGCTGCTCAGTGAACGGCGACAGCTTGTGAGAAGCATGGAGTCGATCAAATAGACATTTCCGCGAGTGTGTCGAGCACCAGTTTCCGTTGCGTGTCACTCATCCCGACCGGGAGCTCGCCCTTGGAATACCAACCGTAATCCCTAATCTCGGAACTTTTTAGTGCGACATTCCCGCTTCCCCCGGCAAAAAAGAGCATCTCGATGTGCTTTCTTACGACCCGGATCCGCACGAGCTCAGGATCCGTAAGTTCAAGCGCTGTCTCTTCGAATATTTCCCGCTTGATGGCGGCCGTCGGGCTCTCTCCCGCCTTGATAAAACCGCCGGGGAGCCCCCAGCTCGATCCGGGCCTGATAAAGTGGTCGAGGATCAAGACCTCGTTTTTATTGTTGAGAACGATCGCGACGACAGACACGGTAAACTTCGGCTGGCTCAGCCTAATGACCTTAAGGCGTATTTGATAGGGGAGTAGGCGCCAGAGTTTTGCGATTATTCGGATCATATGGATTTTGTATTCCCGGAGGATTATTCTATGGGTCCCATGTAGAGTCTACAAGCGAGACGCAGTCCTATGCCGAAAATGAACTTCTCCGTCGATGACGAAACCGCGAACGACCTGCTCGAACAGATCGAGGAAGGCGAGATAATCACATGGGCGGAACTCTCACGTTTCCATAAAACGCGTAACGGGATCTATCAGACGCGGGGCGCGCTCAAGTCTTTGCTTACAGACTTAGGCAAAATCAGCAAGTGTTATCCCGATATTGAAACCGACGATGGCAACATGCTCCTCTATACGGGATCGGGCCGCCGCGGCAACCAGAAGCTGGACGTCCGGAATCGTGCCCTCTTGGACGCGATACGTTCAAAGATCCCGGTCCCGCTTTTTTGCAAACTCGCAGTCAACAAATGGAAATATATGGGCTTATGGCGTGTCGTTGATTCCGAGTACGTTTTTGAATGCACCAATAAGAGAATGATCTGGCGTTTTGTCCTTCGTCCGGCAATAAAAACTGGAAATTCAACAATGTTGAACATATATTAACATTAACGGGTTTTCTGTAAGACCCGTGCTCCCTTCCTTTCCTTTTCTGTCTCCCAGGAGGAACAAATGTTAAGTATTTTCACTTC
>JAOTWT010000547.1 GCA_029862725.1 Acidobacteriota bacterium
GATGCTGCCGCCATCTCCAATCGATTGAAAGTGACGAATACCGCCTGAATACGAGGCGAACTCGAAGTCCTTTCTGACCGCCTCGATTGCAGGAGAGATCTTTCGAACCGGTCTAGTGCCGGTGTCGGCATGTGGCGATCCGACTACAATATCTGTCATTATCGTATAGCCACCCGCGGTGGTTTTTTGAACGCCTCCGTTGGTGGCTGCGGCGATCGTTCCGGTAGCGAGAATCGAGAATAAAACGACAAGAAATTTCGACGATTTGTACATTTTTGTTTGTCCTCCGGAAAGTCTTCTTACCCCTATTTAACAAAAAAAACTTACTATTGTTGCAACAATAATGACGCGGCCGGCCGCAACTTTGGACTCGGGATCGACTGGTTTTGATTTTCAAACGGCTGATTGAGATCTACCGCATGAAGTTGTGTCGGCGGGTCAATGGCCTGTTGACATTCGTTCGTTTTAGATTTCAAATGGGATGTTTTTTGCGTTGGATCGCGATTGACATTTGAAAAAAGGCATCGTTACTGCAGATTCCAAAGCCCGTACAAAGGGGCGTTTTTGCTATATGGGAAAATTCGAATCCTTCAAACGCTGGTTGCTGTCAGAGCAGAGAGATCTTGAGGGACCGCATCAACCGGAGGGAAGGCACAAAAAGCACGTGTGGTGGAAGGTCATGTGCCTGACCGGGGTGGATTATTTTTCGACCCTCGGTTATCAGCCTGGAATCGCATTTATTGCTGCCAGCGCCCTTTCGCCGATTGCTACTCTCGTACTGGTTCTGCTCACACTGTTTGGTGCGTTGCCGATGTACAAGCGAGTGGCCGAGCAGAGTCCGCACGGCGACGGATCGATCTCGATGCTCGAAAATCTTTTGTCCCGCTGGAGAGCGAAAATGTTCGTTCTCGCTCTGCTTGGATTCGTCGCCACCAGCTTCATAATCACAATTACACTTTCCGCGGCCGACGCAACGGCGCACATCGTCGAAAATCCATTCGTCGAACACAATCTGCAGTTTCTGAACCACAGGGTTTATCTGACGCTTATCCTGGTCGGGTTCCTGGGGGCGGTTTTCCTGAAGGGTTTCACCGAGGCGATCAATATTGCAGTCGCGATCGTCGCGATGTTTCTATTTGTAAATGTAATTGTAATTGGAACCGGACTGTATGAAATCGCCTTCGTGCAGCCTCAAGCGATTACGAGGTGGAGCGAAGCGGTATGGGCTTACCCGGATGTCGAAGGAAGCTTGCTGGCGGTCCTGATCTATTCGGTTCTTGTCTTTCCAAAACTTGCACTCGGCCTCTCGGGGTTTGAAACCGGCGTGCTCGTGATGCCTCAAATTAAGAGCGAAGGTGATTTTACCGACGCAGACAAGGCTTCGATTCACACTTCCAATCTGCCCGACAGCCAGTTCAGTCCCGAGGCCGAGCTGCACCTTGAAGGCCGTATCGCCGCTGCCAAGAAGCTCCTGAGCGGCGCGGCGTTAATCATGAGCGTCCTTTTGGTCGGAAGCAGCATTATCACGACGATGCTGATACCGGCTGAAGAGTTCCGGGTCGGGGGGCAGGCCAACGGCCGCGCGTTGTCCTATCTCGCGCACCAGTTTTATGGCGACGTGCTCGGATCGGTCTACGATGTCAGTACGATCCTGATTTTGTGGTTTGCAGGGGCCTCCGCAATGGCCGGCCTCCTGAATATCGTGCCCCGTTATCTTCCCAGATACGGGATGGCGCCCGACTGGGCAAAAGCGACGAGGCCGCTGGCCCTGGTATTTACGGGCATCGCCTTCGCGGTGACAATTATCTTTCAGGCGGATGTCGATTCGCAGGGCGGTGCGTATGCGACCGGTGTGCTGTTTCTGATGGCTTCGGCCGCGGTCGCCGTAACGATCTCGGCGTGGCGGAATGCAGAGAAAAAATGGGTCGGGTTTCTCGTAATCACGCTGATATTTGCCTACACCACAGTCGTAAACATAATTGAACAGCCGGAAGGCCTGAAGATCGCAATGATGTTCATTTTTGCGATCATCCTGACATCGTTCATATCCCGTGTAATCCGGTCGACCGAAGTCCGAATAGAGAAGATCGAACTGGACGAAAACGCCGCTATGTTTATCGACGAGCTGGCGAAGGGGCCAATCAGGATAGTCGCAAACCGAAGGGATTCCGGAACTGCCGGAGAGTACCGGTTCGAGGAGATCGAAAAACGGATCGACAATCATATTCCTGAAGAAGATCCGATCTTGTTCTACGAGATCGATCTCGGCGACGCATCCGAATTCAAAGGCACGCTGAAGGTCCGCGGCGTCTGCGTCGGAAGGCACAAGATCCTTAGAACCGAATCGCCGGCAGTGCCCAACGCGATTGCCGCGTTACTGCTACACATAAGGGACCGTGTAGGCAAGACGCCGCACATCTATTTCGGCTGGAGCGAGGGTAATCCGATCTTGT
>JAOTWT010000058.1 GCA_029862725.1 Acidobacteriota bacterium
CGCGGCGCAAATCTCCTGTGTCTTGGTGATGCTGGCCGGTATCTTGAAGGTGTTACGCCCACGCCTTCGATTTAGCAAGGCGGTCTTTCTAAAAGAACTGAACTATGGTCTGAGGGGCTATCTTGGCGCCATCACTGAGTTTGCGGTGTGGCGTCTGGATCAGATCATGCTGACCGCACTCGCTTCGGCTTCGGTCATAGGTTTATACGCGATCGCGGTTGCGATTGCCGATATTACCGCAACGCTTGCGTCATCCGTTTCGGATGCGCTGCTGCCAGAAGTCGCGGCTTCGAAAAACCGCCGGAAGGCGTCGCACCTGCTCGCGAGGTCTTTGAGACTTACTCTGTATGCTCAGATCATTGCGTTGATCCCTTTATGGATTCTCGCTCCCTGGGTCCTTGAGTTCGTATTCGGATCCGAGTTTGTGGCGGCTGCCGCCGTAATGCGTTTGCTTCTCGTTGCATCGATATTCTGGAGCGCGGGTTTGATATTTATAAGCGGGCTCAACGGGATCGGCAAGCCGGGACTGACCACGATGGCCAGAATAGCTTCCGCGGTGACGACCGTTGTTACCCTTCTGCTGCTGATGCCCGCGTACGGCATTACCGGCGCGGCGGTCTCATCGATTCTCGGTTACGCGGTACTGTCTGGACTCGCCGGGTATTTCTTTATGAAGAACAGCGGAGTCGGATTTTGGGAATTCATCCGCCCGAGAGCGAATGACATCAGTGTTTCGAGGTTTCTTGCGGCAGTCGGACTCGGAAGGGCTTTTGGCGGGAAACTCGGGTTCGGTCCGCACCCTGTTGATTGAGTTATGAACGCTGCATCGAAAATCGGCGGTTCGGGGCAAAGGCTTCCTTTTATGAGGACTATTGCCACACAGATGGCGGCCGTTGCCGGTGCGTGGGCGATCGTCTCCGGCGGAGGAAACCTGCGTATGCTTGCGCTTGGTACGACCGCCGCGGTTTTGTTGCTGCCGTTTCTGTTCAGTCTTGAGGCGGGACTTCTGGCGGTCGTGACCTTTGAACCGTTTCGCGGGATCCTGAGGCGCGCACAGTACTTGATCGTGCCGTATTCGGAATACGAACCGATTCATTTGATAACGCCGGCGATATCACTCGTAGCATTGCTCTCGCTCATTTTTCGTCACAAGCTGGGGATGCTCTGGTCGACCCCGCTGGCGCGGCCAGTATTCATGCTCGGCGCGATCTGCTTTGCACAGATTTTTAATCCCATGCAGGGAAGTGTCTTTGTGGGACTTACCGGAGCGATGTTCTTCCTCGTGCCGATGGTTTGGTTCTATTTCGGGCAATCGGTAACTTTTGAGTTCTTTGGCCGCTTATTCAAATTTGTTGTAGTGCTCGCGCTGGTTTCTTCGCTTTACGGGGTTTACCAGATATATGTCGGTTACCCGGAGTTTGAACTGTATTGGCTCACCCAAACCGACAATTATTCGTCGGTCAATGTTTATGATGTAAACCGTGCTCTCGCAACATTTAGTAACGCTGAAGAGTGGGGCCGATATGTACAGATCGGTTGCATCTGCGCATTCGGATTCGGGATAATCGCAAAACCCGGGATCGGCCGCGTTTCATGGTTCGGCGGCGGGATAGCGCTCATCGGGATGCTCACTTTAAGCGGGCAAAGGAGCTCGATATTTGGTCTTTTCCTCGGCCTGTCCGTATTGTTTCTGACCGGTTCGAGAACGATTGGAAACGCGCTCATGAGACTCGGACTGTTGAGCTTGCCGCTAATAATCATCTTTGGTTTTGTGAATGCGCTCTCCCCGGACGAAATATACGACATCGACGATAACCGCCGCGCTGAAAAAATCCTTTCCCATACCGCGCGGGGCACGCTTGACCCGGCCAGTGAAGGCAGCCTGAGCGCCAGACTTGAAACCTGGAACCAGGTTGTCACGGCAATCCTGCCTGCGAACCCGGTCGGCTACGGACTTGGCTCCTCAACCCTGGGCGCCAACCGCGACGGGAAACGGAAGACCGAAAGGGCGATAGACAACCATTTTCTTTCTCTGGCGATCGCCGCCGGCGTACCGGCCGCTCTTCTCTTGATGTGGATATTGTTCAGGGCATCGGTCATCGGAACGAGACAATGGATTGCTGCGGATCCCGCGGGACTCCGGGCTGGATACTACCGGATTGCGCTCGCGCTGCTTTCAACTTTCTTCCTTAATAACTTTTTCGGCACGACCTTTGTAATTTACTCGGTGGCTCCCCTGTGCTGGTTCGTGCTGGGCTGGTTGGGAAGAGACGAACAGGATCCCCGGGTTCGGAAGTAAGTGTGTTTGTGCTCCCGTCGCCGACAGGCGATCGTTGTTTCTGCCAAACGAATAGGCTGTTTCGGTTTGCAAATCCTTTTTTGTCGTCTTCACCCTTGTTGAATTCCTGTCCCGCTCTTCGCGGAAGATCATTTCGTTACAAATCAAATTCAGCAACCACGGGTGTGTGATCAGAAGGCCTGTCCCAACCGCGCGGGTCGCGGTCGACCCAGCAGTCTTTGGATTTTTCGGTTAGCGAAGCCGAGGTCCAGATATGATCGATCCTCAGCCCCTGGTCGCGTTCGAATGCGCGGGTCCTGAAGTCCCACCAGGACCATTCCCTTGCTTCCGGATGATGCGAGCGGAAGAGATCGGTAAAGCCCCACTGCATCACGTGAAACATGGCAGCTCGCTCCGGCTTTGAAAAATGGAGTTTTCCTTCCCATTTCGACACATCCCAGACATCCAGTTCGCCCGGAGCGACGTTAAAATCGCCGCATAAAAGAACATCCTTTTCAGTATCGCAGCGATCGTCGAGATAACGCCGCAAACGCTGGAGCCAGTCGAGCTTGAAATCGAACTTGTCGGACCAGAGTTTTGTCCCATTCGGAATGTAGGTGTTGACGACATGGATCCCGTTGATATCGGCAGCAATCAGCCGTTTGGGCGCGTCTATGTCGTCATCGGGAAAGTTTTTCTGGACGTTTGTTATCTCGAACTTCGAGATCAACGCCACACCGTTGTACGATTTCTCGCCAATAAATGAAGAGTTATAGCCGGCCCGTTCGAACTCTTTGACCGGAAAATTTTCGTCCACGGACTTCGTCTCTTGCAGGCAGAGAACTTCAGTGCCGGTCGCTTTGAGCCATTTGAGCGCGTGGTCAAGCCTTACGTTGATCGAATTTACATTCCAGGTAGCTAGCTTCATATGGAGGAGTCAGGAGTCAGGATTCAGGATTCAGGATTCAGGATTCAGAATCATGGGCCCCGAATTCCGATTTCCGAATCCGAGTCCCGAATCCCGTATCTCGAATCTCGAATCTCGAATCTCGAATCCTGAATCTCGAATCCTGACTCCTGACTCCCGAATCCCGAATCCCGAATCCTGAATCCTGAATCTCGAATCCTGAATCCTGATCCTGAATCCCGAGTCCCGAATCCTGAATCCCGAGTCCCGAATCCTGATCCCGAGTCCCGAATCCTGATCCCGAGTCCCGAATTCCGAGTCCCGAATTCCGAGTCCTGAATCCCGAATCCTGAATCCCGAGTCCCGAGTCCCGAATCCCGAGTCCCGAGTCCCGAATCCTGAATCCTGAATCCTGAATCCTGATTTCTTTTAAGAGAGCCCCACAATATTCCCTTCCGCGTCGATATCTATATTCTCTGCGCCCGGTGTTTTTGGAAGCGCCGGCATGGTTCTCATTTCACCGCAGATGGGGTATATAAATCCCGCGCCGACACTCGCCCTGACTTCGCGGACGGGAAACACAAAACCGCTCGGTGCGCCCCTCAGGGCGGGATCATGACTTAGGCTCAGATGGGTCTTTGCCATGCAGATCGGCAAGTTGCCAAAGCCGCTTTTCTCGTAACTGCGGATCTGTTTGCCTGCTTCAGGCGTGTACCTTACGCGGGATGCGCCGTAAATCTTTGTCGCAATCGCCTCGATCTTGTCTGTGATCGGTTGTTCGAGTTCATACAAGAACCTGAACTCGCTCGGTGTTTCGGCCGCCTCGACGACCATTTCCGCAAGCTCGACCGATCCCTCGCCGCCCTTTTGCCAGTGATATGTCGCTGCTGCCCCGAGCGCGCCGGCTTCAACGGCAATCTTTTTGACGGCCTCGATTTCTTCGGGGTGATCGGAATCGAAAGCGTTGATGGCAACAACCGGAGTGACGCCGTGAAGCTTTATGTTTTCAATCTGTTTACGAAGATTCGCCGCTCCCGCTTCGACATCGGCGACATTCAATTCGAGCATTTCCGGCGGCAGTTTTCTACCGGCGACAATATTGTATTTTCCGCTATGTGCCTTTAGCGCCCTTATGGTCGCAACCAGGACACAGGCGTCCGGTTTTAGTCCGCTGTAGCGGCATTTTACGTTAAAGAACTTTTCCGCACCGATATCCGCGCCAAAGCCGGATTCGGTCAAAAGATAGTCGCCGCACTTAATGCCGATCAGATCAGCGAGAATGCTGCTGTTGCCATGCGCGATATTGGCAAAGGGCCCGGCATGTATGATGGCCGGCGTGTTTTCAAGGGTCTGCATGAGAGTCGGACGAAGTGCGTCGATCATCAACACCGTCATCGCTCCGGCGGCGCCGATCATCTCGGCCGTCACCGGCTTTCGGTCATTGGTCATAGCTACGACGATCTCGCCAAAACGCTTCCTCATATCCTGCAGCGATGTCGTCAGTGCGAGAATCGCCATTACCTCGGACGCGACCGCGATATCAAAACCTGTTTCGCGCGGGACGCCGCCATCCAGTTTTCCACCGAGTCCGATGATGATGTTTCTGAGCGCGCGGTCGTTCATGTCGACGACGCGTTTCCAGGTGATGCTGTAAGGATCGATGTTGAGCGGGTTGCCCCGCATCAGTTTGTTGTCGATCATTGCCGCGAGCAAATTGTTGGCCGCGCTGACGGCGTGGATGTCGCCCGTCAGATGAAGGTTAAATGTCTCCATCGGAACAACTTGCGAATAACCGCCGCCCGCCGCGCCGCCTTTGATTCCAAACGTCGGCCCTTGCGAAGGCTGTCGCATCGTGATCACCGAACGTTTGCCGATCAACCTCATCGCCTGACCGAGGCCAACAAGTGTTGTCGATTTTCCTTCGCCAAGCGGTGTCGGTGTTACGGCGGTGACGTCGATGTATTTTGCATTTGGCTTATCCTCATTGCGTTTGATCACATCGAGCTTGATCTTTGCGACATGGGAGCTTCCATACATATCGAGATCGTCGGGTTCGAGCTCCATTTGAGCGGCAATCTCTGAGATGTGTTTTAGTTTTGCTTTCTGGGCGATGTCCAGATCAGACAACATATTTTTCTCCATGTGATTTGTTTTAGCTTACTGCACCGGCTATCTGGGAACTCGCGAGTTTCGTTCCCAAAACACGCCATCGGTAAAGCCCTGTATCGAATCATCTTGTGAGACCATGCCAAGCCGCTTCTGGGCGATGAGGCAGTATTCTTCATCCGATTCTATTCCGATAAACCCGCGATCGAGTTTGGAAGCGACGACCGGGGTCGTACCGCTTCCGGCAAAGGGATCGAGAACGAGGTCACCGGGATTCGAACTGGCAAGAATCAGCTTGGCGACAAGCTTCTCGGGTTTCTGGGTCGGATGTATCGTATTTTCCGGCATCGACCAGAATGGTACGGATATATCGGTCCAAAGGTTTGAGGGAGACGTCAAACGGAAATTTCCGTGTTTTTCCGGTCTCCAGTCCTTCGGGTTTCCGTTCTCTGTGTAGGGTGCGATGACACGCTTCTTTAGACGTACCGCATCCTCGTTAAAAGTGTATTTGTCAGAAACCGTAAAAAACCAGATATCCTCGGAGGCGTTTTTCCAGTTCGTTTTCGATCCGCGCCCCTTTTCGCGCTCCCACGTGATCCGGTTCCTGAGGTTCAAGTGCCTGATCCCAACCCTTTGGATAGCCGCCGACGAACGCCAGTCGCCGCATAGATAAACCGATGCTGTACTCTTGAGCAACGGGAGCAGCGGTGCCAGCCAGGATTCGAGAAGCGACTCGTATTTTTCAAGTGATGTCCGTTTAAATGAATTCTTTCCGAATGCCTTGGTGATGTTATAAGGCGGGTCCGAGATCACGAGATCGATCGACCCCGGAGCAAGTTTACCGAGCGTTTCGGTGCTGTCCCCGCATACGATCTTGTTCACGGCTTCCTTTGGCTCTCGCAGCCCTTTTGAACGGACTAAATGGCGGCGGAGTTTGGCTTTCTCGGAACCGGAAATCTCTATCGTACGATTGCGGGGCGCCTTCGTTTTTTGTTGTCGTACAGGCATGTAGCGACAATTCTAAACTTCCCGGGGCTTTTTACCAAAACCGTGACAACGGAATCGCTCTCAATGGTGTCGGCCCGCGCGACTTTGTTTTGAGTGGGCTGCATTGGCTGACATGCTCCGGAGTTTGCGCCCAAGGCTTCTGGCGAGGTTCTTATACAAGACTACGCCGATATCGGGGCGCCGGCGGATCAGTTGGGACAAGTCCCTTCGGCTCATGACAGCGACTTCGGTATGGACTTTTGCTGTGGCCGCAACTGTATGTTTTTCGCGACTCAGCAGCGCTGTTTCGCCAAAACATTCGCCCGCTGAGATCACGCCGACATTGTGGTGCTTCTTACCCAACTTTGTCGAAACGGTCAATTCTCCATTTAGGACGATCAACGCATTTTCGCTCCTTTGGCCGGATTGGACGACTTGCTTGCCTTCTTTTAACTCGGCAACCGTGCAGACCTCGATCAGTCGCCGCATTTGTTCCTTCGTAAGTCCCGAGAACATTTCGATCTCTGGTAATGCCCGCGCAAGTTGCGGCAGTATGTCGTGGGTCGAGAAATTGCTCTTGATTATACGGAAGACCGGCTTGGTGGTCTTATAGAGCGAGGATCCGTCAAGCTGAACCGGCACAAACAATCTCGCCATCCGAATGACATCGCACCGCTCGGCTTTTTGGAATGCAAATGCCGGGATATATGCGACCGGTACAAACTGCAGTTCGAGCAGTGTCCGCTGCATGCTTGGACTATAAGCACCGACATCGGTTTCGATATAGGCCATGTCGTATTTTTTCAGACACCTGTCAATGACCTCCTCGATCAACATCCGAATTGGCCGCTGATCAACTGTTACGATCTCAAAGATCTTTACAGCTTTTTCGACATGGTCAACCGAGAACCCGATTGCACCGACGAGATGCCCGGCTTTTCTTGCAATCACATAGTGCGAATGAGTCGCCTTAAGACTGAAAAGCCCCTGGTGGATCCGCGCAGGACCAAAGATTTCCTGTTCTCCGGATCGCGAGCGCTCAAACCGCAGTAGCGAGGCATAGCCTTTTGTGCGCATTTCTTCGATCTCGAATTCGTGTTCATTCGGATAGGGAGCGGAATCGCCGTCGATGATTGCATCCGGCTCGATATTACAAGACGACAACACCTGCTGGGCCAACTGGAATACCTCCGGAATCACCCTCGGATTGTTTCGCCGCAGCCTCAATGCGGCGCCGAAATGGAGGACATAGAGCGCAAGGCTTTCGCGTTCCGCAAAATATGCCTTTAATGGCAGAAAACCTGCCGGCGCGAACCCGTACCGATAAGAAATCCTTTGGGAGAAAGGGTGTGCGACTCGGTTCTCGACAAAACCAACGTGCAGGCGCACACTGGCGATTTCGAGGCGCTTTTCCATCAGCTTTTTCCCGATACCGCGACGCCTCGCATCCGGATGGACGACGAGTCGTCCAAATTCGCCGGCGAGGTCCCCGAAGGCACCCAGATCGAAAATTACCGAAGCAGTCCCAAGTATAACTTTTGATTTATTGTCTTCGGCGACCAGCAGCAACGTGTCGTCGTCAAAGACCATCTTTTTAAGAACGAAAGGATCGTAATAGGCCGGATAGGTATAGCTTTTTCCGTATGCGGCGAGAAAAAGATCGCGGATTCCATCGACATCATTTTCTGTTGCTGCGCGGACTTCTATCATGAGTCCAACTCCTCTTTGTCTTTAACCCTCTAATTGTTCAAGAACCGCCATCGAAGCGATTCCCGCGAGCGCATGATAGTAAGCCGCACCGACACCGAGCACCCGCTCATCGAAATCGAATTTGCTCGAATGTGCCGGAAACGGAAACTGATCGGGTAGAATCGATCCAAACCGGACGTAACAACCGGGGATCTCTTCCATATAATCCGCAAAATCTTCGGCACCCATGTTGGCGGTATCTAAACCGTGTACGAATTCCTCCGGCACCACTTCAAGTGCGGCGCGTCTGCAGATATCTGCCATTTCCGGCGGGTTGATCACCGCCGACGTTCCTTCTCTGATCTCGACAGTGACTTCTGCCCCGTGGAGCTGCCCGATCGATTTGCTGATCCTCCGGATAGACTCCTGCAGCATCATTCTGACGTCGAAATCCTGTGCCCTGATCGTTCCACTCAGGTGGGCGCGTGCGGAAATAACGTTGCTCGCGGTACCGGCGTCAAAGCGTCCCACTGTTACGACCGAGGGATGTGCGGGATTGACCTCGCGGCTCACTATAGTCTGGATCGCCATTACCAAAAGAGATCCGACGACCACCGCGTCGATAGTTTCGTGTGGACGCGCCGCATGGCCGCCCTTGCCGCCAATAAAGATATCAAATGTATCCGACGAAGCATTCACCGGGCCTTCGGTCGCAATAATCGTTCCGAGCGGATAGTGCCTGTCGATATGGCCGCCAAAAATCATCGCCGCATTGTCGAGAGCGCCATCTGCGATCATCGCCTTTGCACCGCTGGCCTTTTCTTCGGCAGGTTGAAAGATCAGACGAACAGGGATCTTTCTATTCTCGTCATTTGTCATTAAAGACGCTGCGCCGAGTAACATGCTTGTATGGCCGTCATGACCGCAGGCATGCATTACCCCTTTATTCTCAGAGGCAAACGGGAGTCCTGTTTCCTCTATGATCGGGAGCGCGTCTGTATCGGCGCGCAGAACGACCCGGGGAGCATCCGAAAGGGCGCCCGGAAACTCCGCGATGATCCCGGTTTTGGCCGCGGTCCAAAAAGGAACTCCCAATTTCTCCAAAAATGCGGCGATTCTGTCCTGTGTGCGATGCTCTTCCCATGACAATTCCGGGTGTTGGTGTATATCGCGCCGGAAGTCGACGATTTGAGTGAAAAGGCTGTCTGAAAGCGGTTGAATATCCATTGTTCCTCTTTCGAACGAATAGAATCTAGGTTAAAAATTCACTTGATTTTAGCACGATATACGAGGTCCTGCCGATATCGGTTGTCCCGGCGAGAAAGTCCTCGTGGAGGGAGCAAAAAATGTAGCCGTTTAGAAGGCCGTTGGGCCAAGCTACGGCTGAACCCGCACCATGTACCTTGAGTCCGCGTAACGGGCGACAGATTCCCAAGGAATGATCCTCACAAATTCTTACAAAAAAAGGAGCATGCCTCCTACATGTTCCCGTTCCAATACTCCTCATTCTCCTTTCAGCCAAAAACAGATCTCCTTTCACCAAGCCCGAGTACATACCGAAGTAACATGACCAGATCGGCGGCATGGTCCGCCGGATTGGCAGTTCTAGATCGGGCATCGCCGCTAAAGACTTTACCCTGTGCCACCCGCCTTGGCCGCCCGAATTCATCTCGCGCCTTCTGCGCTTTAGTTCGGTCCCGCGGCAAAGATCCGGTTTAGCGTTTCACCCAGCCGATAACCGGCAAGCGTAATTTGTTCTCGCGATACCCTGAAAGCGCGCTTTTGGTATTTCTTTGAAGGAGGGCTCCCGCGCTCGATATCGCTGTAAACGACAGAGTTGAGAAACCGAAATCCTTCCAGGTTCCAAGCCGCGTATTTGCCGATATTCAATCGCCCGTTCATGGAAAGCGGCTTGTGCTTTTTCATGAACTTCCGGGCGATCGGCGCAAGATATCTGGTGTCCCAATCGTCGTTCTTGCGCGGCTTAACACGACTGATTATTGAATCCCAGTACGAATGAAGGTTGAGGCCAAAACTGTCATCGGTCCGCGGCACGAGCACAAACAGATTTCCGCCCTGATCTCCTTCCGGTTCGGTGTCTGTAACCCTCGAAGCGTTATGAAGCGGATTGTGCAGATCCCCCCCGACATGCAAAAACCAGGCGATGGCAATCGCTTTTTCCTCGTCTCTGTACGACGGATCGCGCATGATTTTTTCAAAATCGGAAAGCTTTGAAACGGCAAACCCGCCGGCTCCCTCGAAATCAGCCAAGATATTTGCCTTACCGCCTTCCTGGCGCCAGAAGATATCGCCGTAATGCCAGTTGCTTTGGTTGTATTTCTCGTTGCGGACCTCGAAGGCGCGGTTTCTTACGACATCAGGCCAGATGCTCGCGAACATAAAAAGTTCGAGTTTCTTTACATCATCCGACCGGGAGTTGAATGCATCATATGGTGTACTCAAATGGGAATCCTCGGGCGCATTTATGAGGATCCTGAAGACCCGTTCCCTCGCGTCCGGCGTCATTTGTTGCCATGCGATATAGGCGGTTAGTTTGTGACCGACATCGTCCCACGCGAATGTGTTGACCGAACAAAAAACCAAAATGGCCAAGATCGGAACGAACTTAGCTGTAAAACGAATGTTCATAAATACCCCGTAATGACAAAAGAGCCGGCTTTTCGGCAAAAACATCCAGCGATTCAGAAACCGATTTTACTCAATCTTTACATAAATTTACCAACTTGGGACAAACTCAAAGGCCATTTAACCATCTTAAGATCAGCAAATTCTTCCTTTCAGCTCGTTCATACTATGTGAACGCATCGAATTTTGATGCAAGGAGGAAACGAACGATGGAAGCAATTTTTGATCAAGGACGAATAGCAGAATCCGTTTTGAACAGAACACACGGAGTGTT
>JAOTWT010000548.1 GCA_029862725.1 Acidobacteriota bacterium
CCACGCTGCAATATATTGAGAAAGGGGTTGATGAAGGCGGAAAGATCCTGGCCGGGGGAAAGGGAAATGATGAGAAAGGATTCTTTATTGAGCCCACGATAATCGATGATGTCGAACCGATGGCCACGATCGAACAGGAAGAGATTTTCGCGCCTGTTTTGGCAGTGATTAAGGCTGATGATTATGACCATGCAATTGAAATCGCGAACGACACGGAATTTGGTCTGACCGGGGCAGTTTATTCGGCAGATCCCGAAAAACTCGCAAAGGCGCGTCGGGAGTTTCATGTCGGCAATTTATATTTGAACCGCAAGTGTACGGGAGCGCTGGTCGGCGTCCATCCATTTGGTGGGTTCAACATGAGCGGAACGGATTCCAAGGCCGGGGGACGTGAATACCTGCTTCAGTTTATGCAGGGCAAGTCGATTGCGGAGAAAGTTTAGCCAGTTTTTGATTGGAATGGGCAGAATGGCGCAACGCACGTCATTCTGTCTTTTTTCTGAGGTCCCGAATATGAGAATTAAGTTGTTATGCAGCCTTGTGCTCAATTGTGTGCTGGCAACCGGCATCGCCTACCCGCAGCAAAAGTCGGTTTACCCAGTCAAACGGAATGAGGATGCCAGCACCTGGCGAAACGATGGCCGCGCCGCCCTCGAACGTGCCCGGAACCGTCGATTCAAAAGAAAAAAGGCGAAAAACATCATTCTTTTTGTAGGCGACGGAATGGGTATTTCAACTCTTACCGCCGCGAGAATCCTGGAGGGTCAGTTGCGGGGTGAAAGCGGAGAAGAAAATACGCTGAGCTTTGAGAACTTTCCGTTTTCTGCGCTTTCCAGGACTTATTCAGTCAATCAGCAAATCGCCGATTCAGCGCCGACCATGTCCGCAATAATGACTGGAGTCAAGACATTTGAAGGCGCGATATCGGTGACGCAAAACGCAAAGCCGGATGATTACCGGACGGCCGCCGGAAACGAAGCTGAAACGCTTCTGGAGCTCGCGGAAATGAACGGGCGATCTACCGGGGTGATTTCGACTGCCCGTTTGACCCATGCGACACCTGCCGCTTGTTATTCGCATTCCGTTAAGCGTGGCTGGGAAAATGATGCTGCCATCCTGGGTGAAGCTCCGGAAGCACACAAGGGGGGTGTCCGGGATATTGCGCGGCAGTTGATTGAATTCAAATACGGAAACGGACTTGAGGTTGCGATGGGCGGCGGTCGATACAGTTTTCTACCCGAAACAACGGTTGACCCCGAGTACGCTTCACGGATGGGCGTACGGAAAGACGGACGCGATCTTACTAAGGAATGGGAATCAAGGTATTCAAATAGCGAGTATGTCTGGAATAAGGCACAATTCGACGCAGTGAATCCACTCGAAACAGATCATCTCCTCGGCCTGTTCGAACCTTCACATATGAAATACGAGCACGACCGCGCAAGAGACAGTGCCGGAGAGCCGAGCCTTACTGAAATGACCGTAAAGGCGATAGATCTGCTGTCGAAGAACAAAAGAGGCTTTCTTCTTGTCGTCGAGGCGGGTCGTATCGATCACGCCCATCATAGCGGGAATGCATACCGTGCACTTACGGACACCATCGAGTTGTCGAACGCGGTTCGCGCGGCATCGGGGAAGGTCGATCTGAAGAAGACTATGATCGTGGTAACCGCCGATCATAGTCATACCCTCACGATCGGGGGTTACTCGGCGCGCGGAAACAATATTTTGGGGTTGGTCCGTGATGTTGCGGCTAGCGGTATACCGGAAACCGAGCCGGCGTTGGCCAAAGACGGGAAGCCTTACACTACTCTAGGCTATTCGAATGGACCGGGTTATCCCGCAGGCGAAAGGCCGGACCTTGAGAATTCCGTTGTATTGGATCCCGATTACCGGCAGGAAGCCACGGTGCCGCTTGGCAGCGAAACTCATGCCGGCGAAGATGTGGCGATATTCGCCGATGGGGTGAACGCGTGGATGTTTTCGGGCTCAATGGAGCAGAACTGGATTTACTACATCATGCGGGATGCGTTCAGGTTCTAGCGATTGGTTTCCGGACCCCGGGGCCCCGGTCTGATTTTTGATGAAAGTTGTATTTATGGGCACGCCGCAAGCTGCGGTCCCGAGTCTTTTGAGATTGGTTGCCGACGGACACGAGGTTCTTGAGGTATGGACCCAGCCCGACAGGCCGGCAGGACGCGGCAGAAGGATCACCGCGTCGCCTGTGAAGCTGTGCGCCGAGCGCCTTGGGATTCCGGTATTTCAACCGTCAAAAATTAAATCCAGGGAAACCCGCCGGAGATTTGTATCGCTGGCGGCCGACGTGGCAGTCGTCGTCGCCTACGGCAGGATTCTGACAAAGACCTATCTTGAGTCTTATTCGATGGGGTGCATAAACGTTCACTTTTCGTTATTACCGAAATACAGGGGAGCCGCCCCGGTTAATTGGG
>JAOTWT010000549.1 GCA_029862725.1 Acidobacteriota bacterium
CTCTACGAGGCGCTCGAGACCGCTCTTTCCAAGCTCGCCACGGAAGGCACGCGCCGGAAGGCGATCATCGTCCTGACCGACGGTATCGATACCGCCGCCCGCGACATCGACCGCGACATCCTCTCAAAGATGGATGACAGCGAGATGCCCAACGCGCTCAACCCCGACGCAAATCCGAAGCTCAACGCGGTCCTGCAGTCAGCCTCTCGGCAGGGTGTGACGATCTACCCGCTCGCGCTCCCGACCGGCGACCCGGCAAAGCTCGCCGACCCGACGCCGATCCAGGTCGAGATGTACGAGGTCGCGCGAAAACGCCTCGACATTCTTGCAAGGCGGACCGGCGGTGAGCTCAACGCGATCAACCGGCTCGAGGAAATGGGCGTCTTGTACGCGCGCGTCGCGGCGAATGTGAGGTCGCTCTATACGATCGAGTACCAGCCGAAGAACGATAAAAAGGACGGCAAATGGCGCGAGATCAAGCTCGTCCTTACCATGCCCGACCTGATCTACACCACGCGGCCGGGGTATTTTGCGAAATGAGTTGCAGGTTTCAGGTTTCACGTTTCAAGTTGCGATTCCCTTGTCATCATTTTTTTTTCTATGGAACTGAGTTCTAAGGTTAAGTTACGAACTTGAAACTTGAAACATGGAACTTGAAACTTCTATAACAACGTTGTAGATTACAAAGTTCGCGCACCCGTAGCTCAGTTGGATAGAGTGCTTGACTACGAATCAAGAGGTCATAGGTTCGAATCCTGTCGGGTGCACCATTAGTTTCAATGACTTAGAAGAAATCCCACATCACAAAGATCCCATAGGTGCACACCCAGTGCACCCGACGTGCAAGAAAGGCGGATCTTCCTAATGTTTCACCCTTACAGGCTTCAGGGAACTAGACCTTCACAATAGAGTATAATGACAAATTTATGATTTTTAGTGTAAGGAGCTATCAAAACTGCAAACATATTTCTTTATGGTACTCGATTTGCGGTAGATCAGCTTCGTTAGCAATTATCGAATCGAACCTCAAGGATCCTGAATCTTACAGTGAAGAAAGCGGGTTCGACGAAGTCTTGTTGCGGTCAGTAAAAAGACTACCAAGAAAGAAGTTTGAACCAGATTTCCCAAAAATGATGGCTTGTTCAGTTCAGCACGTTATCGAAGAAAACAATGTAAACGGCTCAGCCTTGTTTCATGTAGGGTTTACGGCATTGATTGCGACCAAGGAGATGGTTTGGATATCCTCAGTCGGAAATACCCGCGTCCATTTAGTTTCGGAGAATGAAAGGGACAGAATTACCCGTGAACACAATTTGAAAAGTGATTTCGAGAAGGTTGGAATTACGCTCCCAGATGACCCTGGTGCAATTGAATCTCTAAAACATATCGAGTCCCGACAAATCACCGCTAGAGGTTTCAATGAGAACGATATTGATAACTACTTTTGGAAAGTTAATGGAAACTATACGTTGCTTGTTTTGTCACAACTTCTTCATGGTTTTAGAAGTAGTGAGGAATATCTTCGTTCGAGAGACCAGTTCTTTAGTCGAAGCGGGAGTGCTAGACCAGGAATTGGTGCTGCGGTTGAAATAGTCTCCGATCACTAGTGTCCGGTTGTTAGTCGAATAGAATCAACTGTTTAGAGGACTCGGTCTCTGTGTTTTGCAGATCGTATTCGCTAAGTATATGTAATAATTGGGTTTTGTCTAAAACTGATACAGAGATTATTTGTAGAATTTCGTACAAACTACGGTCTATATCCAGTTCTTTCTTGGCAATTGCGACTATTAAATAGGTGCATATTGCGATCCATATTTGGGTTCGAACGGCGTTTTCCGACTCGCCCCAAAAGGTTTTGATCCTCAAATGCTGTTTTATCCATTTGAAGAACAGCTCGATTTCCCAGCGATGTTTGTATAGCATCGCGACTTCCAACGCTGATATCTTAAAGTTGTTAGTTAGGAAAACATAGGTTTTATCTTGCTCTTTGTCATAGAATTTTACGCGCCGCAGGTGCTCCGGGTAGTCCTTGGTCATCTTGAAAGTCGTCAATCGGATCGATTGATCGCAAACAAGACCCAGCTCTTTATCAACCCGTCTGGAGTAAATACGCTCCCAGGCCATATTGGATTTTGCCCGGGTTATGAAAAAAGCATGGGATTTGTGCATACGATAAAGTCTTCTGAAATTGAGAAAGCCGCGATCCATCAGGTAGAACGCCATTGGCTCTATATCGATGTCGTCCAGGAAGTTCACCTCATGCACAGTACCGTCGGTGATACGTATATGGGTCGGGATATTGCCGCGTAAGTTCATTAAAGTGTGCAGTTTAACGGCGGCCTTGTCCTTGTGAAAATGTGCCCACCAGAAAACGCTCAGACAGAGGCCAATTGTGGTCGTATCAACCGCACAGACCGGGTTGGACACTTCGAGATCAAAGTTGTCG
>JAOTWT010000550.1 GCA_029862725.1 Acidobacteriota bacterium
CCGATACCGCGGTATTTTGAAGGCGCATTCTTATCATCCGCCGGGACATAGATGCCGGGCTCGACCGTCAGAACCATACCGGGCGCAAGAGCTCTCGATTTTTTTGCCTTCTGGTCGTCAAAATAACGGCCCGCGTCATGCACATCCATCCCGATGTAATGACCGACCCCATGCATGTAATAGGCGAGGTACTTTTTCTTTTTGATCAGTGTCTTGGTCGCGCCTTTAAGAAGACCCAGTTTCTTCATTCCCTCGGTGAGCAATTCAATCGACAGGTTTTGCCGGCCCAGAATAGTCGTCCCTGTGACCGTCGCATCGACACATGCCTTTTGGACATCGAGCACGAGCTGGTAGATATCCTTTTGAGCCTTTGTAAATTTTCCATTTACCGGAAAAGTCCTCGTGATATCCGATGCGTAGCCCTTATACTCGGCTCCGGCATCGATCAGGATCATCTCGCCGTTCTTGAGCTCAGCGTTGTTCTCGACGTAGTGCAGGATCGTCGCGTTATCGCCGCTGCCGACGATCGAGTTATAGGCGACTCCGGCCGCTCCCTTATCCTTCATATAGGCCTCCATGAGGGCTTCGACCTGCGACTCGTTCATGCCGGGTTTGACCCTCTTCATCGCCAGAACATGGGCTTCGGCCGCGATCTTTCCGGCAGTCGCCATCAACTCGATCTCTTCGTCGGTCTTAAAAAGACGCATTTCGTGGATCAGGACTGTCGGGTCGATGATCGTATGTGGCGGATAGGCGGTCTTGAGACGCGCAACGCGCTGACCGGAAAGATATTCGAGTATGAAATTATCGAGTTTCCGGTCGACTCCAAACCGGTAATAGAGCTTGTCGTGGCCATCGAGGATACCGGTGATCATCTTTTCGAACCGGTCGAGATTGTAGGCTTGCTGGACACCATAGTTCTTCATCGCGCCCTCGGTTCCCTCCCGGCGGCCGTACCACGTCTCCATCAAAGGGTCGCGCGGCCGTACGAACATCGTGTATTTGGTACGCCTTCCGGGCGTGATCACGGCGACCGCATCGGGCTCGGGAAAATCCGTCAAATACCAAAAGTCCGAGTCCTGCCGAAACTTGTACTCGGTATCGTAGCTGCGAGTCTTCTCGCGTGCCGCCGGGATTATTGCAACGGAACCTTTGCCGATCGAATCGATAAACTTCTTTAGCTGTGGTCGCATGTGTGTCTCCTGCTTTGGTTTTCGAAATTCTATCGCAAACCGAACGGTAGTTCCATGTTTCACGTTCCACGCTCGTCTCGTAACCAAGCTGTTGCCTTGCAGCATGTCGATTAGACTCAACTCTGGAAACGAACTTGAAACTTGGAACTTGAAACCTGAAACTAACCATGTGGAACTTCGAATTACTGAACTTTTCCTGTCGATACAGGGCGAATCGACGCATGCCGGCCGGCCGTGTTCATTTGTGCGTTTGACGGGCTGCCCGATGCGTTGTGTGTGGTGCGATTCGGAATACACATTCACTGGCGGGGAAAAGATCTCGTTTGAAGATATCTTTTCAAGACTCGACGAATTCGGCTGCAATTTAGTGGAGGTAACGGGCGGTGAGCCGTTGGCACAGAAAAACGTGTTTCCCTTTATCGAAGAGCTTTGTGAACGGGGTTATGAGGTGCTGATCGAAACGGGGAATTTTGTCTCGACTGCTGAAGTCGACCAACGGGCGAAGATTGTTCTCGATGTGAAGTGTCCCGCATCCGGCGAGGCCGAGCGAAATCATTGGGAGAATCTCGAACGCTTGCGCGCGGACCGGGACGAAGTGAAGTTCGTGGTTGCGGATTTGGAGGATTGGGAATTTGCGAAGAAGATAATCAGGCAATACGAACTCGAGTCGCGGGCTTTCGCGGTCCTGATTTCACCGGTGTTCGATTCGCCACAACAAAAAAAGATCGCTGAAGCCGTAGCGGGGAGTGGAATGAAGGTGCGGCTCAATATGCAGATTCACAAGTTCATATGGGGGCCAGACGCGCAGAGCGTCTAAACATTACGTTCAAAGTGCAACGTTTAATGTTCAAAGTTTGTTTTGCCATATCGGATCAACTTCTTTAAAGGCATATTCGAAAACAAAGGATTGCGGATTTTTCGGAACAACCTCGATATTGAAGCTGGCAAGTTCATGAAACTTTTTCGACGAGTTTCCGTGACGCGGTCAATGGTCAATGGTCAATGGTCAATGGATAAATGATAAATGATAAATGTATCGTTTTGGTTTCCGGCGGCATGGATTCATGCGTGACCGCCGCCGTCGCCGCGCGCGATCGCCGGGAACTCGCCTTTCTGCATGTCTCATACGGGCAGAAGACCGAGGAACGGGAAAGACGTGCCTTCAATGAAATTGCCGATCATTTTGGCGTGACCGAAAGACTCGATGTCTCGATCGCCTACCTCGCCGATATC
>JAOTWT010000552.1 GCA_029862725.1 Acidobacteriota bacterium
GTTTTCATCGATTTCTTCGAGGATCTGAAAATAAGTAATTCGCTGTTGCAAGGACTCGTTAATGGCCAGGCGCAGTTTATCGAAAAACTCGCTGGTTCCGATGAGCAGGCAAGACAGCGTATTTGTTGGATCGAAGTGATCATTGGCGAGCATTCGTATCAAGTCCATGCTTTTTACGGAAGCATTCTGCATTTCATCGAATATAATCACTGGATTAACGGGCTGTATTTCATGAATGCGTTGCTGAATGGCGCCGATCATTTTACTTCTTCCGTATAGGGATTCTATATTAAATCGGGTGCATATGAGTCTGAGCAAATCGTTTTCGGATAAATGATATAGGGGGACGTAAACGATTTGGTGTGATGGCTGATGGAGTTGATCGACGAGGTATTTTGCAATAGCGGTTTTCCCGGTTCCGCACTTTCCGGCGATGGCGGCAAAGCCGCGGTTTTGAAGGAATGCGTTGAGATCGTGCAGGAGTTTTTTTCGATGATCATCGAGCCAAGGCTTGACTGGCGGATGAATGAATGGAGTGTTTGTCAAGCCGAATAAGTCGTGTCGAATTAGGACTGCTTGCTGGTGATAGTGCATGATGATTCTCCTGTTATTTTTTTCTTGGAAGATTGTTATTTGCGCCTGGATCGAGAGGAAAGCTGACGCCGATAAATAGATCCTGATGATAGACGTGTACACGGGTCATATCTTGCGAATTGTAACGCACAATCACTTTCTGGCCGGCCAACGTATAGTTGGTTTCGTATCGAATGCGGTTAATACTGAAGGTGCCGTCTTTCTTGACCTTGCGGGTGACTTCGAGCCAAAACAAGTCGTTGGCATCAAAGGTTTGCTGGAGGATTCTTGGCTGCTTTGGACTATTGAGCCATTTTTGGATGGGGGTGCATTTGATCGACGAATGATCGGTTTTGTTGTAGGTTTCGACCCAGGCAAACAGCCGTTTGTTGAGATCGGCCAGGGAGGAGATTTTTTCGAAGAGTAAGGGTTCGAGGAACTGGGTACGGCATGTTAAAAACCACCTTTCGATCTTACCTTTTGCCGCACTGTCCCGGACAGCGCAATGGACAATTTGTGTGCCGACTTGCGCCCCGATCCGCTTGACTTGTTCGGAGAGAAACACCTTTCCGTTGTCACAATAAATTTTATCGGGACATCCGCGCTTTCGTAGAGCCTTTTCAAGGACGATAAGGTAATCCATGAGGGTTTCGGAGAGGAAGAATTCGGCATGACATATGAGTCTTGAATAATCATCGATGACGGCGATCAGATAGGTCTGTTTTTTGGCCATGCGGCCGTTGGGTTGAAGTACGGGAATAAACGGTCCGTACATGATGTCGGTTTGATAGAGGGCGCCAGCATAAGGCGCTTCAAAAGCTTTTCGTTCCTTCTTTTTATCAGCCGTGTACAGGGGGCGTATTTTTCGTATATAGCGGTATAGGGTGGCGTCGGACGGGACGTTGTCGCACCGCAGATTGGCTTCATCAATCTTGGCAATCAGGTTGCTGCCTTTGAATCGAGGCAATTCCTTGAGTGTTTCGTCAATGAGTGCGCAAATTTCCGGATTTAGAGTTCGGTGAGTGCCTTTATCTTTCCGGGATGGATTGATGAGTCCGTTGATGCCGTAAAGGCGATAATCATAATACCAGTCTTCAATGGTATCGGCGGCAAACTGGCGCAATGTGCCGTTGGGAAGAGTCCACACGCGTTCGGCCAACTCTTGGATCCGGCGGCCGAGTGGTTTAGGATCTTCACCCAAGAGCGGGCTAATCACGCCAAAGCGGAACATCCCCATTTGTTTTGCTGCTTCCTGGTGTTGCATTTTGTACTCCTTTCGCTTGTTTTTTAGATGGGAGTACAAGAATGCCGGGGAATTCCGAGCGAAAGTTGCGAATTTTCTGGGTGCCCCCGCGGGGGCAAGATTCTGGATCGAAAATGAAAACAGTTCTGGTCAGATAATGAGAGGACGAAAGATGCCCAATGGGGGAAACGCGCTGCACAGATCGACTTGAAATGGATTGAGAAAACCCACTGAAGACGAGTAATGCTGTTTGAACCTCTGATAAATCTGCCGGAGTGAGCCAGCCATCGGGCTGATTGCTAAACGTTTTGCTCCCTCCGTTGCCAGTACACTGAGATGACCAGAAAATTCCTTGACCCAGCGATAGATAGTACTGCGGTACACCCAATGTTCACGCTCGAGTGCCGGACCTGATTTATCTTCCACTAAACGGCCTTCGAGTACCGGTTCAATAGTTGATATCGGGTGATGCTTGTAAGGGGCACACGTCGATGGAATGAGCGTGACGAATGTCTTGCATGACCGGCAAATAAAACAAAAAGCTTTTTCTCCTGTAATCACACGAAGATACGAGCTATGACGATGAAATCTGCTCTTCT
>JAOTWT010000059.1 GCA_029862725.1 Acidobacteriota bacterium
CCTTGTCTTGGCATGCGTTGGGTTTGGACAGGCGCAAAACTCGCCTTTCGATGTCGAGCACTACAAGATCGATGCGAAAGTGTCTCCTGACCTGAACAGGCTCGACGCTGTTACCGATGTCAGGTTCAAAACGCTTGCGGACACGCGCACAGTAGTTTTCGAATTAAACGGCTCGCTCGAAATATCCGAGATTACGTTGACCGGTCTGACTGAGGGCGCGCCTCCGATAGGGTCAGTACCCGTCCCTAAATCCCAGAAGCTCCCGGAGGTAACGTTTGTCCAGGACCGCGTTGGTGTCAGCGAACTCGGTCCGAGCGTGCGAATTGATCTCGGTACGAAGGTCGGCATAGGATCGACGATTACGCTTCAGTTTAAGTATGGCGGAATTCTCTCGTCTCCGCAGGGCGGTCCGCTCCAGACAAAAAGGCTTGCCTATGTTGGTCCCGACGAGGGCTATTTCATGTATGCCGCACGCTGGTTTCCCTTTCACGAGTATGCGGCCGACCGTGCGACCTCGGAAATTTTCGTAGTAGTCCCGCCGACCTACCAGGTAGTTGGCGTCAGCGATGAGCCGGTTGCGACCGTCGCTGGCAAGCAGAGATTTGTGATGCTTCAGCCCGGTTTGATCGGGAACTTCACATATGGGCGTTACGTCAAGAAAACGCTGAGGTATGCGGATTACGAACTCGAATTTCATACAAAAGCGGGAGTCGATGAGCTTGTCGCCGAATACGGCGAGACCCTCGGTTCGGCGCTGGATTATTACACGCGTTTGTTCGGCGCCCCTGCGAGCGGCAAGAAATTGATCATTTCGCAAATCGACGACGAGAGTCTCGACTATTATTCGCAGGAAGGAATGCTGTTTCTGGCGAACCGCCTGTTTGACGGCTCAAAGCCGATCATCAAAGAAAGACTGCAAAGGGAAGCGGCATTTCAATGGTGGGGTCTGACGGTGGGTCTTAAATCGTTTGACGACGCCTGGCTGTCTCAAGGCCTTGCCGAATACTGCGCGTTTTCTTTACGTGAGAGCAAGTTGACGGGCGCGCAGCTGGACAGCCTTCGCAGGGAGCTGCTTGAGAAAGCACTCACTTTCGAACAGACCGCTTCATTGCTGCGAACTCCGGCTTCACTGGATGATCAGTCGGTTGCATACGGGTACATCATGTATGCGAAAGGCGCAATTGTTTATAAACTCCTCCGCGACACACTCGGAAAACAAAAGTTCGATTCTCTGCTGCGCACTTTTCTGCAGAAGTACAAGGGTAAGAATGCATCGATTGCAGAATTCGAAGACCTTGCGAATGAGATCTCGGGTACAAACCTTCGTTATTTCTTCGCCCGTTGGGTAGAGGGTACGGGTGTTCCCGAGTTTGAGGCGGACTATCTCATTTTGAGAACCCGAGAGGGTAAATTTGTTACCCGGGGCACGGTCAAACAAAATTACGATAACCTTAGGCTGCCGGTTGAGTTGCAGCTGCGCGCTGAAGGTCAGGGCCGGGTCGCTAAAGAAACAGTATTCATCGAAGACACGAGCGCGGACTTCAATATCGAGTCGGATGGAAAACCGATCGGGCTCGATGTGGATCCGGATTATAAAATTCTCCGGATATCGGATGATTTGCGGGTTTCTTCGATAGCACGCCGCGGGATTGAGCAATTTAAGGAAGGCAATTATGTCGAGGCGCAACAGCAGTTTGAGGCCGCGCTCAGACTGGATCGTTCGAACGCTTGGATCTATTACCACTTGGGCTTGCTATTTCTGGAGCAGCTAAACTACGATCTCGCGATCGACAATTTTAAGGCCACCCGTGAGTTGGCGAAAGGCGGTTATGCTTCGCCTACCTGGCTTTATGTCTGGTCTGAAATCAAGATGGGCAATGCATATGACGCGAAGGGTGACCGCGACCGTGCCGTTTCCGCTTACAAGCGGGCGCAACAGCTTGGCGATACCTACGATAATGCACAGGATGCCGCAAGCCGTTATCTTGCGAAACCATTTGATCCGCGTTCTAACGAAGAAGAAACAACGGCTGTAAGTTAAAGGTGAGACCGGGCACAACTAGAGTTAGGAGGGCAATCATTTTTTCACAGCATTTCTTTTAGCACGAGTTTGCGTGAAGGCCGCCGCCCGGCAGGTTTTTTCAAGTAAATCTCAGCCCGCAATTATTGCTTCAAGTAAACCCGAATGATATCTTTGATGTTTCTGGGAGCCGTATTTAAACAAACGTGCGGCTAATCAGGTCCTGCCAGGGTTCTCGGAGGAGGGATTCCTTTAACATGCGGAGATTAAAGGTCTTAGCGACCGTGTCGTTTTTTTTGTTTGCGGTTGTCTTTTGTGCAAACGATTGGATGACATCGCCCGTTCGGGGCGTCACCGGCGGGTCCGTGATTGCGGCGCCGACCGGAGTTATCGCATCGGACTCGGACTACGCAAATAAGGTCGGTATCAGCTGGGACACCATCCGTGGCGCGACTATTTACAGAATATTCCGAAATACGATCAACGACCCGGGGTCCGCGACCGATGTCGGAACTACCGCCAAGAATTTCTTTTTCGATCCTACCGCAGTTGTCTCGCAAAACTATTTTTACTGGGTCCGGGCTGAGAACGGAGGGAGCGTAAGTGAGGTTAGTGCCCCGGATCAGGGCATGAGAGCGCCTACCGGAGGTGGCGGCGGCGGTCCGTTTACTCCGCTTGAACCCCCTTTTGAGCCGGCCGGTAACCCGATAACGGCAACAAAAGCCTACCTCGGTAAGACATTGTTTTGGGACGAGCAACTGTCGTCGACCCGTACCGTTTCCTGCGGTACATGCCACCGTCCGGGTTCAGGCGGGGCGGATCCGAGGTCACTTCGATCGGACGCAAGTTCGGTGAATCCCGGTCCTGACGGCGTGTTCGGCAACGAGGACGACGTGATCGGCTCCAAGGGCGTTCCTTCGAATAATTCGGACGGCACTTATGGTTTCTCGAGCACCTTCTTGATGGACGAACAGGTAACCGGTAGGCTTGCGCCGTCTTACTTGAACGCACAATACTCAACCGACGGAATATTTTGGGATGGCCGTGCGCTTCCGGTGTTTCGCGATCCTGTTACAAATGCGGTCGTGCTTGCGAGCGGGGCGTCCCTTGAAAGCCAGTCGACCGGTCCTCCGGTAAGTGGAGCCGAGATGGCCCACGCCGGGCGAAACTGGACCGAAGTCGCAGCGCAGATCGAGATTGCCAAGCCGCTCGCGCTCGCGCAGAATATTCCCTCCGCATTGGAGACCTGGATCGGCGGACGTACCTACCCGGAGTTATTTGAGGAAGCTTTTGGAGATCCGGCCGTGACCCCGGCAAGGATCGCAATGGCGATTGCAACCCACGAACGAACGCTGTTTTCAGACCGGACTCCCTTTGACAGGGCCATCGCCGGAATTCAGCCGCTCACTGCCCCCGAAGCGGCGGGCCGGCAATTGTTTGTCGCAAACAGCTGCAACTTCTGTCATGACGGTTCGCTTTTGTCTGACCAGGGATTTCACAATATCGGCGTCAGGCCGCAGGCCGATGACGCCGGGCGATATGGAGTAACTGGCGTTGAGTTCGATCGCGGATCATTCAGGACGCCGAGCCTTCGCAACGTCGAGTTACGTGCCGCGTTTATGCACAACGGCCGTTTCGAAACTTTACAGGAGGTTGTTGATTTTTATGCGCGGGGCGGAGATTTTGACGCGCCTAACATCGACCACGGCGTCATCACTCCCAGGGCCTTTACTCCGGAGGAAGTCAATCAGTTGGTCGCATTCATGGGAAGGCCGTTAACCGACCTGCGTGTCGCCAACGAGACTTCGCCATTTGACCGTCCGACTCTCTATACAGAATCGGCCAATGTTCCCATCGTCTCCGGCGCGGGTCGTGCCGGAACGGGCGGCGAAACACCGGATGTGACTGCAATTGAACCGCCGCTTGCTGGCAATCCTAGCTTTACAATCGGCGTTTCGAACGTTATTCCCGGAACACAGGCGGTACTTGTGATCGATTCGGTCGACCCGGGTGTCGGCGCATCTATTCCGGCCACGGGATCATTTGCGCACGAGACGGTTCAGACATCCGACGCCAAAGGAAACGGCTATGCATCTGTGAGTCTTAGCGTTCCGGCCACCCCCGATGTTGTCGGCCAGACATTTCTCGGACGGTGGTATGTCACCGATGCGGGAGCGGCAAACGGGTTTGCGGTCTCGCCGCTGATCCAGTTTACGGTCTTTGGCGATGCGGTTGCGCCGGGGTCGACGCGGTTCGATTTTGACGGAGATGCGAAGACAGATGTTTCGATCTTCCGTCCCGGTCCGGGCGAATGGTGGTATCTGAGATCTTCGGACGGCGGGAATGCGGCGTTCCAGTTCGGGTCGACTACGGATACGATCGTACCGGCCGATTATACGGGCGACGGGAAGACGGATATCGCGTTTTTCAGGCCTTCAACGGGTGAGTGGTTCATACTCCGCAGTGAGGATTCATCGTTCTACAGTTTCCCGTTCGGCGGCTTGGGCGACATACCGGCACCTGGCGATTTTGACGGGGACGGGATCGACGACCCGACGATTTTCAGGCCCTCGTCTGCGACATGGTTCTCACTTCGTTCGTCGGACGGCGGGTTTACGATCCAGACGTTCGGAGCGCCGGGCGACCAGCCGACTGTCGAGGACTTCGACGGTGACGGCATGGACGATATCGCGATATACCGGCCGTCGGTTTCGGAGTGGTGGCAGTTGAGGAGCACGCAGGGCGTGGTCGCGCTGCAGTTCGGATCAGCCGGGGACCAGACGGTACCGGCCGACTATACGGGCGACGGTAAGGCTGACATCGGCTTCTTCAGGCCCTCTTCTGGCGAGTGGTTCATCTTGCGGAGCGAGGACAACTCGTTCTTCTCGTTCCCGTTTGGCGGCTTGGGCGACATTCCTGCAGCGGGGGATTATGACGGGGACGGAACGGCCGACGCGGCAGTGTTCAGGCCGTCGACCACCAATTGGTTTATCAATGGCTCGCAGGCAGGAACAATTATCCAAACCTTCGGCGCACCGGGAGATGTCCCGGTGCCGAACGCCTACGTCCAGGAATAGTGCGTGGGCTGTTTAGAGCAACGCTTCGCGTTGCAGATCGGGCGCCGTTTAGAGCAACGCTTCGCGTTGCAGATCGGGCGCCGTTTAGAGCAACGCTTCGCGTTGCAGATCGGGCGAAGCCCGATAATACGATCTGATAAATACTCTTTCCGTCGTGCTCTGCACGACATTGCAACGCGAAGCGTTGCTCTATACGATTCCCGATTCACCGCCCCTTCCGCTCCTTTAAGAGCGAAAGATCTTGTAGTCGATCTCTTGAAAAATCGTATCTCTTGCTTCGATCTCATAGAGCAAATCCGGGTTCACCTCAGAATTCTCAAGAGCATCGGCCAAGAGACCGAACCGGTGAATGTGAGATTGAAATCTCTTGGAAGAATACTGGACGGTCGTGCCTTGGTAGATCTGAAAGGCCCAATCGCTTGACTGTGCCAGCAGCAACTCACGTGCACATTGATTCAGGACCCGGTATTCCAGTTCGTCCGGATGTTCGAAGCGGTTTGCAAGCTCCGTCATACGCCGTTCGGCATCATGCGCGTACTCGTACATCCAGGAGGTCCCCTCGTTCAGCCAGACCTTGTAGTACCCGTTTTCCCCCCAGGACGAGGCTGACGGTTCCAGGACCTGAATTGGCATTCCCGTGTCCAAAAAATCACCCGGGGTAACAGCTTCAATCTCGTCCTGATCGAAATGAATCTGACGAAAAAGGTAGTCGATAAACTGTGGGCCTTCGAACCACCAGTGTCCGTACAACTCGGCATCATATGGCGAAGTAACGAGCGGCGGATGCCCTGAATAGGTCGAACGCAACTGCTTCGCCTGCTCGATCCTTTTATGCAGGAAATGAGTCGCGTGATCTGCGGCCATCTGGGTTGCGCGCTTCGGATCGTATGGCAGTTTTGTGTTTTGCGGGGCTTCGCGCCCTGTGATTCGGAAGTACTTGAGCCCTAGATGCCGGCGGTTGCCGTCAGCATGGAGATGGGGTTTTAAATAGTCCAGGGGCAGGTCCCATCCGACATCCCTGTAAAACTCCCGATACGCCGGATGACCCGGGTATCCGACCTCGGCGCTCCAGACCTGCTCCGATGTTTCGACATCGCGTGCGAAGACGGCAACCCCGTTGGGACATCGGATCGGTGCATGGACACCGTACCGGGGCCGTGGCTCGCCGTACAGAATCGCGTGTGAATCGCCCACGAAATACTCGAGTCCCGCGTCTTTTAAGTACGATTCGATTCCCGGTTCGTAGGCACACTCGGCAAGCCATATTCCGCGCGGACGGCGCCCGAAGTGTTTCTCATAATTCCGGACGGCTATTTGAACTTGAGCCCTCTTTGCCTCAACGGTAGAGATCAACGGAAGGAAACCGTGGGTCGCGCAGCAGGTGATGATTTCGATAACGCCGCGGTCCTGGAGCATCCGAAACGCGCTGATCAGGTTTCGACCGTATCTGACGTTCCAAAGCTCAAGGGAATCTTCAAGGACTTCCACATACATTTCCACGACTTCTGTAAACTCGGGATCGTCTTTCGCCACCCTTTCGCGCTCTTTCCTGGCAAGGGCTATCAGATTTTCGAGGTGGCGAGTGTATCGTTCCTGGAGCAGACCGTCGGCCAGCATTTCGCAGAGAGGCGGGGAGATATTCATCGCGAGCCGCGGTTTCGCGCCCGCTTCGTCGAGTCTTTCAAGAATTACTATCAAAGGTATATAGACCTCGGTAACCGCCTCGAAAAACCAGTCCTCTTCCAGGAACTCGGGATACTCCGGATGGCGTACAAACGGAAGGTGCGCGTGCAGTATGAGACTGAAATATCCGTAAGTCATAGAATAAAAAGCGGGATTATTTAACATGATGTTAGATAATCCCGGCATTTCTGTCGACTCGTTAAGTTCTTATTCTCTAAATTCTAACGGGCGAACTCACGGAACGCAGCTCTTTCAGTTCGTCGATTTTCGGCACAAGTTTGCGTGGCATTCTCCTCTTAGTCAGGCGACGTGGAAAATTGACGAGGCTCGAACCGAATACCCTTGGAGCCGATTCTTCGAATATCTCAACTTCTTCCGCGGCGATATCGAAATGCTCCTCGAGAGACTTCAGCGCCCGGTCGGCGGAAACGCCCGCGAGGTTATTCTTGACCGCCGCAAATAGCAACGGATCGACCAGGTCCTCGATCTCAGCAAGCGAGTAACCCGCCGCCAGCGCCAGCAATACGAGCCTCAAATCACTATCGAAGTCGTCTCCCAAGCCGGTAAACTCTTTCCCCGTCAATTGGGCATAACTGCGGTGTGTCGCACGATGCGCCGATCGCGGGTCGTCGCCCGCGAGAGTCACGTCAAACGCGTCTTTTTTGTACCCGGCCGCGTCGAGCGCCAACGCGAACTGGTCGGCATTTGCCGCAAAACTAGGAGTGTAATCGGTGCGTTGGGACGGCTTTTTACGAGGCGTTCGCAATTCATTTGAGTAGGCGACCCTAACATAGGGCCGGTTCGGTGCGTAAAAACCAATCTCGCATCGATACAAAGAATCAGACTCGACATCGAACCACCAGTCTCCCTTCGCATCTATCGGAAAAATTTTCTCCGCGCCGGTCGATACGTTTTTTAATTTCGCGACAAGTGTGTAACTGCCGGTTCTCCCGCCGAGCGCCTTGTCGAGGACGGAATAGGGATTGGTCTTTACTGACCAGTAGAAATGGATCCTGTTTGGCGACTGCATCTGAAGTTTCGCGCGGTCCGCTTTCGGAAGTGAAGGGAGCTTCGGCTCAGCAAGCAGCTTGAAGATCGGATCTACGGGTAGGTCATCGCTTTCGCCGGTTTCCGGCGCGAGGCGAAGGTCCTCCGTTGGCAGAAGAGCTTCCGCAGGAGGTTTAACAACGCTCCCTGAACTTCCGGAGACCGGATTCTCTAACGAGAACTCAAAAATCTCCGCCGCCTCTTCGTTTTCGGACTCTTTTTTAATTTTCTTACTCATAAAAACAAACACCTCAAAATCACAAAGATGTGATTATGGGTGTTTTCCCGCCAAGATACAAGGTCAAAACAGTTCTAGAATCTGTTTATTTTGCGGCGAGTTGATCCGAGCGCAGGTTCGAATACTTTCGCAATTTTATATGTACTTTACCTGACTGCGTGTCCAGCATTGCCTGAACCGGAACGCGGTCGGCGTCGTCCGTTATCCAGATCACGAGACTTCCTTTCTGCTCGATTAACTTGCCCTGCCCGAAAATCTCAGGTTCAACACGCCAGCACCAACGTTTTCCAAGTTCGCTCTTTACCCGCTCCCGGGCGGTCACCTTGACAGGAATACTGTAAACGAGTCCGGAATCGCTCACGCTAAAATCGAATGATCTCCCGACGGCCAAATCCAATCCTCTCAGCCGGTAGACCGCGGAAACTATGTCCTGGGTATCGGGTTGGATTTCCGACGCGACGCGACGCGGCGCCCTTGTCGGGTCGGTCGGATCGGTCTCGGTGTAGATTACCCTCTTAACTTCGTAATCGAAATCTGCCTCGCTGTTTCGAACGCGGTCGCCTTGTATATCGAGTTTAGTGGTTTTCTCGACCTGCAGGTTTTCGCTGTCGACCAACGAATCTATCTTCAACTTGAACTTGAAATTGAAAAGTTTTGCCAGAGAACCCTTCGAATTGCCCTCCGACACGACATAATGCCGACCATCCGGTCCACTGCTTTCTACCTTGAATGTCAATTCGGCGATGGCAAACGAAAAGCCGAATCTCTTATATTTTCCAACGTACGTGAGTGTTTCGCCCGTTACATAGGGATCAACTCTTTCTACCGGCTGCGCAAATGCCGACGCTGCAAGGCAGACAACTATTAAGAAAATGGAATTAATTCGAATTCGAAACATCGGTTAAAGATCAAAATATGCTTTTGCCACGAGCGTCAAAAAAACCGCCCCTAAACCAAGCGAGGCACGGTATTCACGGTACCGCAAATATAACCCCATTTCAAACTTTTTTGAATCGCCCTTGAGCGGTTTGAATCCCGGAAAAAACAAGTGAACCTTGTCTTCATATTCTTGGTATTCGGCTCCAAAAATACTTCTCAACTCGTCTGCTTCGACGCTCATAACGGGCAAATAGATGCCCATGAACAGGGCGACGAACGCAATTCCGAGCAACAACTGTCCGGATGCGAGACAGAAACCGACGCCGAGTATAAAACTGCCGAGATAGAGTGGATTTCGGGTGTAAGCGTAGGGGCCGGATTTCGCCAACTCTTGATTTTTGCTGATATGGCCCGATGCCCAGGCCCTGATCGCGAGACCAAACAGAGCGATGATAAATCCAACCAAAATCAACGGATAGGTCGGTTTCGCCGATATCAAAAACAGTGCACCAAACAGAAAACCGAGGGGCACGCGAATGCGCTGAAGAACTTGTCGACCGGATCTCGCCATAGAAAACTCAATGATTTTAACGTTTTCTCAGCAGAAATAGATACTCCTGGTTCTTGTTTTTCGCGTTTCTCGTCCAATCGTTCGTCCAACACATGTTGGCCATCACGTTGGATCGATAATCGACCTGCACGAATTCATCTATTTCGCCGGCTTGTGAAAGTACTTCTTTTAGCTCCGCCGACGTTGCACGACCCCTCGAACTATAAGAAAGGATTACGTCCCTGGCTTTGGTGTTGGCAAGCAGTTTTTCAATCGCTTCGACCGCAAGATAACGGCCATCTTCATTTTGCCTGAATTCTTCAAAAGCCGATAAGGCTACCTTGTCAGAGGAATCTTCGCGACGTTTCGCCTTACCGAATGTTTCGGGCCGATCGTTCAGGATTACGGAACTCCAGAAATGGTAATAAGAAGAGTAACGGACCCTCGACGGAGGCATTTTTTCGTTGTTCGAGCCATAGGGAGGATCGTAATAGGCGAGTTCGCAATCAACATCTCCGGCCGCTTCGACGGCGTCCCTTTTCAAAACCTTATGCTCTCCTGTGTTTCGAAGCAGGTCAGGCAGACGCAGTTCGAGTTCTCCGTAAGAGCGCGGGGACCATTGGCTCAAGTATGAGGCGAAATGACCGATTGTGTTGTCGACGCGATCGAGAGCTAGAATCAGACTGGTTAGCAGCACGCAGCGGTCGTCTTCGGTGACCGGCAACAAATCGATTTCCTCACGGATCGCATCCAATTTGCGCATATTGTGGATCTGAAAGGGCTTTTTCAGCCCGTCGCCGTCCGAGGAAATTTCGGAGTCCACGGATCCCCCGTAGGTTTCCGAGAACCAGCCTTCCTTTCCGGGCAGGGCGTTGAGATGGTCGATAAGCGGTTCGAAATATGCAGCACCGCGCGAGTTAATCAAGTAGCATCTGCCGAACACTTCCGACCAGACGGCCGAATCGTTGGCGGTTACGGAGTAGCCGTTTTTCGCAAACGCCTGCGAAACTCGGGTAGTACCGGAAAAACCATCAAAGACCGATTTCGCACCTGTTTTGGCAGCTAGTCGCAAAATATGCGGTATCAGGCGCAGTTTCGAACCGGCATATTTGATCCCTTCTGTTTTTGGAGCTTCGGGAGCGGTAATTGTTTTCATTGTGGATTGAAGAAATAAAATGCGCGGACTATCTAAGGCGGATTTTTGTAAAACGTTGAAATTTGTAAGGTAACTGAAGCGCTTCGCTAGCGGA
>JAOTWT010000554.1 GCA_029862725.1 Acidobacteriota bacterium
ATCAGCCCCAAAAGGGTACTTTTGATTTTCATTTTCAGTTTCATATTTCTTGTTCCTATGTGTTTGGAGCATCCCGTGGGGCGTGACATGCCGTGCTTGATTGAGTTTTTATCTTCGATCGTTGGTATTTTCTTTCCTTGGGAACCAAAGTTCCAACAAAATTTCAGAGGCCGTTATTCAAACAATTTTGTTGCCTGTACCCTTAATTACGGGAATCACTCCTGAAGAGTGACATTCGTGGAAGGATTATTTTCTGGCAAACGAGATAATTTCCGAAAATATCCGGCAATTTCGGGTAAGTTCCGGCCCTTGTTGAAATCGAAGAAGCACCGGGGAATCAGGGTCAGGGGTTCCATATTCCAAGTCCCAAGTTGTGCCTATAAACCTGAGACCTGAAACTTGCAGCCTGAAACTGTGATTCGGCAGGGCCGCCTTAGAAAAAAGAGGCGGAACATCTCTGTTCCGCCCCGTCCTGTGCCGGTTCAGATTTGATCCGGTGATCGGTTATGGAGCCGTCAAAGCGCTTAATGCGTCGTTGAGCAGCTGATAGGCTTCCAACTGAACCGCGCAGTCGGTGATCCAGTCGCGTCCCTTGCCGTTGCCGTCGGGACTTCCCCTCAGCGCACATCCGTCGGTTCTCTCGATGGCCTTCTCCAGCTTGTCGATAGCCTTTGCAACATCGTCATCTTGAAGAGCGGCGATCGCCTGGCTGAGGAAGTTACCGAAAGCTTCCTGGTTTCCGCCGGTGGTTACTTGTCCGACGATCAAAGAGTCGACAGCACCGTCCACATTTACGATCCTGTTCTCGGCAAAACCGCTCGCCGAAGTGACCGTGATCTCTACCATGTCGGGAAATCCCGGTCCGATATCATCGCTGACGCCCAACGAAAGGACATAAGCCCCTTCTTCAACAGGCGTGAATGAAGGCATCGCAGTGTTCGCATCGTCCAGGGCCGGAATAATCCCCGGTGCTGAAATAATGCTCCAGGAATATGTCAAAGCATCCATCTCCGGGTCCGAACTGCCCGAACCGTCGAGATTGACCAGGTTACCCAAGATCACCAGTTGATCGTTTCCGGCCGCCGCGGTCGGCGCCAGGTTGTTACTGCTGATTTCCACCTCGTCCGCTAAACTCGGAAGGCCGCCCCCGTCGGTTACGACGAGCTCCACGACATAGGTCCCATTTACGTCAGCGACGAAGCTCGGCGTTGACGTGCCGGCATCGGTTAAGACTGCCGAACTCCCCATCGGTGAAGTAAGACTCCAGGAGTAAACCAGCGACGCTGACGCAGTGTTGTCGTCATCCGAACCGCTGCCGTCGAGATTGACGGTATCACCGGCGCGGATCGATTGATCAGGTCCGGCGTTGGCAGTGGGTGGTGAGTTGCTGATACCGAAAATCTCGATCTCGTCGATCGCCGCACCGGAAATGGTGACTTCGAACTTTACATATCGTGCGACCACCGGTGCAAATTGCGCTTCGATCGTTTGCGCTCCGCTGATAACCCCGTCGTAGGAGTAGGTCTGCGAATCGAAAATAAGCTGATACTCCGCCGCATCGTTAGTTGAGTCGCCATTGGCGTACATGTCGCTCGTGGCCACACTGATCTTGAAATGGCCTGGATCGCGTTCGTCGAAATTCCCTAGGCGATCTCGGCCGAATCTCAAACTGTCGATCGTTACCTCACTGCCCAGATCGATCTTGACCCAGCTGTTAATGCTGTTGCTGATCCAGCTCGCGCCGTTTCCATATCTCCCGTCATTGATGTTCTGCCTCTGGTGGATTAGCGCGACATTAAGGTAGTCCTTGGTTACAGCCGGCGCGGCACCGTTCCCTTGGTACGCAAGATTGCCGGCCGTATCGAATGCCTGGTAGGTCCCCCCAGGAGCGCCATACCCCGATGCGAGCTGAATCGCACCGACCGGCGAGCTTGCCGGGACGGTGTTGACCTGCCCAAAGGAAGTTGAGTTTCCAACTCCCATCAAGAGCAGTATCGAGATTAGCCCCAAAAGGGTATTTTTGATATTCATTTTCATTTTCATATTTCTTGTTCCTATGTGTTTGGAGCATCCCGTGGGGCGTGGAATGCCGTGCTTGATTGAGTTTTTATCTTCGATCGTTGGTTTTTTCTTTCCTTGGGAACCGATGTTCCAACAACATTTCGGAGGCCGTTTTTCGAACAATCTTGTTGCCTATACTATTAATTACGGGAATCACACCTGAAGAGTGACATTCGGGGACCGAATATTTTCTGGCAAACGAGATAATTTCCGAAAATATCCGGCAATTTCGGGTAAGTTCCGGCCCCTGTTGAAATCGAAGAAGCACCGGGGAATCAGGGTCAGGGGTTCCATATTCCAAGTCCCAAGTTGTGCCTATAAACCTGAGACCTGAAACTTGCAGCCTG
>JAOTWT010000553.1 GCA_029862725.1 Acidobacteriota bacterium
TAAGAAATCGCGAGACTTTACCTTCCTCCACGTTTTACCGTCGACCATTCGCCATATCTGCTTATTACGACCTATCAAATACCCAGTAATGTTGTCGGGAAACGCGGAACGCAAAAGTCCGTTTCCAGTTAAATCAGGCGAAACGACATTGCTCCAGGTGACGCCTGAATCTTCAGAAAACCAGATACCCGCTCCATATCCCCATGCCCGCTCTTCACTCAAAAGCTTCAAGTAGTTTACGCTTTCACCAACACCGAACTCTGAGTCACTGGCAGATTCCGGTACTTTTTGAACCTTTGTCCAATTCGTACCTCCATCTGCCGTGACCTCCATAGGCGACCATCTCGCTGAAACAACGATCTTGGACTTGCTTGAAAGCTCGAAGCTGTATACGGGTGAAGGAATAACAAGAGCGCTCTTCCAAGTTTTCCCGCCATCTGTGGTCTTGAGAACAGACATCTTCTTCTCAGCGGCCCAGCGGTTTTCCACAATCCATCCGGTTCGTTCATCAGCAAACGCTATATTCGCCGATTCAAATTTCCGGCCTGAAACGCGCCGCCAATTCTTCCCCCCATCTTTTGTTTCACAGAGACTCTCCCGGCATAACGCCCATCCATTCAAATCGTCCAGGAAGAAAATCCCAGAATAGCCTTTTGAACTTGAAGCAGCCGACTGCTTACCTTTTGACTCGGAATGATTTTCTGTAGCAGGTATAGATGGCAAATTCGGAGTCGATTCCCCAACTGGCACGCTATTCTCGATTCCTCTTGAATTCGGGATACATCCCAGGCAAATGGCCAGGAAAATCAAACACATGCCTGCAGACAGAAATCTAAAACTCAATATTAAAATGGGATTTATCCTGCATTGCATAACTGTTATTGCTCCTCCGACAGGTTGAGTTTCGTGAAACGGTCCGATGCCAAAAAGATCCTCCCATCCCGGCATTGATAAGACAACGAGGGTGGCCACAGGGGTCAATTATGGTCACGGACAGTCTGCATAGAAGGATCCATCTTAGTTGGCATGGAAAAAGTCACTTCTCCTGCTGATAGGGTCTTTCTTTGTCGGGTTCCAATTATCTGGGTTTCGATTGAAGAATCTAGTTTTTCCGATTGTCAGCGTCGCCGGAGTCGACCCTAACCCACCAAGGAACCACAATAAGTCACTTCTCTCAAAATCTTCGTCTCCCTGCCAGTCTCTACGCCCTTTTTCATTCTTGACTCATCCATACTATCGACAACTACTTGCGCGGCCGCTTGCGCAACTATATATCCCTGGCAGTCTCCGGGCGCCAAATTCTGAATGCTAGAATTACTCCCAGCTTTGGCGAACTGTGAACCCTCTGTATCTGCGGTCGAGCCTTTGGACAAAATCTTGTTCCAGTCTTGGCAACCGAACCGCCTCGTGTTCAGTGCATATCGATTTAAGAACACAATCCCTATAGCGAGCACCTCCCTCACGTTACCTTCAGACGATTCGGCAAAAAGGTACTGAGCGGTCTTATCTACTGTTGCATTTCCGGTAAGCTGTGCCTCACATTTCTTTGGTGGTGGTTTGGTACCTCCTCCGCCTCGTCCTGTCGGTGCGGGGCCACCACCTGATCCCGGGCTACGAACCTCCTCACACCTCCAATTCTCAATGTAATCGTACGTTTCGGTTGTGATATCCAATATGCTTATTGTTGTGACAATACACTCCAAATCGAGGCCACTTGGATCAACAAATCCGATTGGATCGTTGATCACGTAGGAATATCGGTTGAAGCTCTGAGGATTCAGCAAGTTCATGCTTCCAGAATAGGGATCCGGTGATGTCCAGCGGCCGCTTTGACCGTTCTGTTTGCGCCAATTCGAATGGTTGAGTCCAGTGGCTTGATCCGATTTCGTCATTGCATATCCAATTTTTGAATCGAAATAACTCCCAAACCCCTGTCCGACAGTTCGACCGCCAATACCAGCATTGATCTTCTCACCAAATGCTTGATAATCAGTCCGAGAAACCACAAATCCACTCTGATTTACGATTGCACGAACCGATCCTTGCCAATCCGAAATGTAGTATTTTGTTCCTCCCTCGTCGTTGGGATCGAGTCCTCCGTATTCGGCAAGCAGATTTCCACCGAGATCGAACACAGAAATCTGCCAAACTCCCTCGTTATTGCTTGCCATTCGACGACCGAATGCGTCGTACACGCTTTCAGATGAGAGTCCAGAACCGTCAGCCCGTTGAGACCAAACAATCCTTCCGTTGGCATCGTAGGTGGTATGAAAAGGTCGGGCGCGGTTCGAGTTTGACGCCATGGAGCTTGCCCGACCCGCGGGAAAGGAATACGCTTCCCGCTACCGGGGCTCCGGGATGCGCCAGCGACTCGAACTCGTTTGCCCCTACTGTCGGGCAGCGAGTCG
>JAOTWT010000060.1 GCA_029862725.1 Acidobacteriota bacterium
TCAATATCAATGTGATATCGATCGCTTACGTCGTAATCCGGTAGTAATTCGTCTATGATCATCGGTTTCTCCTGCAGCGGTTAAGACTAATGGATAGTTGATAGCGGATAATTGATAATGTGTTTTGCCATGTGAAACCTCGTTCTAGAATTAGGATTCGAGAACAGAATCTTTCTGAATTATCCATTATCAACTATCCATTTCCCATCCTCTATTCACTCTTTCCCGCACTCCCAGGAAGTTGCCCCAATCTGCCCAACAATGGCGTCATCGTAAGTCCCTGCGCAAACACTGAGAATGCGACCACTCCAAACGTTACCGTCAATATCTCACTTCTATACGGCACCGATTCCGGGATTCCGAGGGCGAGGGCGAGGGCCAGGGCCCCGCGGAGACCTCCCCAAAACAGTATGTGTTGATGCTCGCGCGCGATCTTCCATCTTGTCACTGAGAATGCTGCCGATATCGGGTATATCGCGACGGCGCGTGCGACAATTACCGCTACGATCGCAACGGCGATCGCACCTGCGCTGGCGATAAGGTTCTGTCCCGCTTCCGAAATGCCGAGAATAATAAAGACGATGGAGTTGACGACAAACGCCGCAAACTCCCAAAAGTCCTCGATCGATTCCTCGCCTTTTTCTGTTATGAAACCCAGCTCATTTGTGTTTCCAACGAGCAATCCGGCGGTCATCGCGGCAAGCACTCCGGAAAGATGTACGCCTTCGTATGTAAAAAGTTCAGCCAGCCAGAACGAGCCGAAAGCGGCGATCGTGGTGAGCGCGAGTTCGACCAGGTGATCGGTCGTGCGTCCGGCAATAAAAAGACATCCCCAGCCGACGAGGAGTCCGCTCGCGATTCCACCGGCAACCGATAAGATCATCGCCACGGCAGCTGTCCCGACCGTCATCGATTGCCCCATCGCAAAGGTCAAGGCGATGGCGAACGCGACGGCTGCGGTCGAGTCGTTAAAAAGAGATTCTGCTTCGACAAGGAGCCTCAGGCGCCCCTCGACCTTTGCTTCCTTGAATGTTGCGATGACCGACACAGGATCCGTCGCGGCGATCAAAACGCCAAACAAAGCCGCCATCGGCCAATCCCAGCCGACGACGTAGTGCATTACCGCGGCGGTGATCGCCGCAGATAATAAAACCCCAATGCTTGCAAAGGTTACAACTGGCAGAAGGTCGCGTTTGAGTTCCTTCCAATGGATGTAAAGGGCGGCCTCGAAGATAAGCGGCGGAAGCAGAATCTTGAATAAGAGATCTTTTGAGAAGGCGATCTCGAAACCCAGCGGCAGGAAAGCAATCACGATCCCGGCGACGACGAGGCCGACGGTATAGGGTACCTTCAGGCGCCGCGCGATTATCGCAACGACGGCGCCAATCAGGAGAATAATCTCGATCGTCTCGAGGCTGAGCCCGGGTTGTTCTGCTCCGGTTTCGGCTAACATCTTTATTTATCGACGTCAGAGAACGCTGAGATCGCCGAGGTTTGATATTTTTTCATCTTATCCAGCAAACCTCGATTTCATGGCGGGAATCAAGATTTAACAAAAACTTCGTTCCGCAACCAAAGTCAAAACGATAATCTCCCAGCGGCAATAATTTATTCTCTGCGGTCTCCGTGTCCTCATCGGTTAGACCTTTTTTTCGATTCCAACTTCCACAGTCTCCAGATCCAATACATCTTTCAAAACTGCGGGCGCAAGTTCGACCAGGAAACCCCGCTTCCCGCCGTTTATATAGATCTTCTCAAGTTCGAATATCGACTCTTCGGCGTATATCGGCATTTCGGTTTTCAGACCAAACGGCGATGTGCCTCCGATGACATATCCGGTCAGCCTGTTCGCTTTTTCCGGTGTCGCCGGAGCTACCGATTTAATGCCTATGTGGCGCGCCAGTTTCTTTGTTGAAACCATCATGTGACCGCGCATCAACACAATCAGCGGTTCGTCGTCATTTGTCTCGAACACGAGTGTTTTTACGATCTCATCTTCCGAAACGCCAAGCGCTTCGGACGAATGACTAGTACCGCCTTTTTCAACATATTCAAACAAATGCGGAACGATCTCAACGCCTTTCGACCGCAGGATCCTTACTGCCTGAGTGATCGGGTATTTCACTTGTAGATTGATTCGCCTTTCTGACTTTCTTTGACTTTTTCAACTTAATGCTCAAAAGCCAAAGTTCATCCAGAGTTCTAAGTCTTTCTGTTACGGCTTTTGGCGACATATCAACTTTCATCTTCTGCCTCGCGAAGTCTTTCAATATCCAGTAAATCCTGTTCTCGGCCGCTAATAGTTTTGAGTTTGATCAATCCGTCGCGCGAAACCGTCCAGATTTCTCCGTCTTCCCATTCGACCAATTCACGGTTTTCCCAGATTCTAGTTAACCCCTCAGTTACAAGAAGGAAATCGATCGTAAAAAGACGTTTCGCCTCCTCGTCAATTTTGGAAATTCGTCGAATCTCAATAACACCATCATGAAAATGGAGGGGTTTTCCCTCGACCTCATACCCAAAACCGGCCGCGATGTTCCAAACAGCCTCGAGGTCCTCAGATAAAACCATTAAATCAATGTCACTGTCGCTCGCGTCACACCATGAATCGTCATCGCCCAACCGCCGCAGATCGCATAATCGATTTCGCGTTGGTTGAGAGCTCCGGTGAGATTCGTAAATTCTTCAAGTAATGTCGCCATTAACGTCCAATCTCATTGTACCTAAAACATGTCGTCACATGGTCGTTGACCATCCCGGTCGCCTGCATGTACGCATAACAGATCGTCGAGCCCACAAAGTTGAAACCGCGCTTTTTGAGGTCCTTGCTCATCGCGTCCGAAACGGCGGTCGTCGCAGGGACCTCCTTGAGCGATTTGAACTTGTTCACCAACGGTTTGCCATCAACAAAGTCCCATATGTATTTATCAAATGTCCCGAACTCATCCACCACCTCCAAAAATGCATTCGCATTCCGGGTGGCTGAGCGGATCTTGAGACGATTCCGGACTATACCCGCGTTCTCGACCAGCTCCGCAAATTTCTTATCACCAAAACCGGCGACTTTTACGGGATCAAAGTAATCGAATGCTTTGCGGTAATTTTCGCGTTTCGCCAGGATCGTGTCCCACGAAAGCCCCGCCTGTGCGCCTTCCAACACGAGGAATTCAAATAGCTTTTGATCGTCGTGAAGCGGCACGCCCCACTCCTCGTCGTGGTACGCGACAGTCAGTTCGTTTTGTGCCCATTCACAGCGCATAAGATGAATGGAAAATGAACAAATGAAATTGGATCAATTCGAATACCAAGTACCGTCTTGATATTTGTTCATCTTTTGGCTCAATTAACTACCAAGCACGGCTCCAAATCCATTTTCCATTTTTCAGTTTTCCAATATCCGATCCTCACTCAAACCTCTTCCCCAAAAGTAATGCAAACTCCGGCTTCATCCAGAATTGAAAACTCCGTGATTCCCCAGGGTTTTTTCTCCAGCAATCCGTTCGGGTGAATAACGCCCGACGGCCCAAATTCGCCGTAAAGATCTTCGACCCTACGAACATCTATCCGGCAACTGGTGTTCTCGGCGATTTTCTTATCCGTGCACTTGTAAAAGTGAAGTTCGATATCGTCGCGGCCAACCCCGGCGTAATCCTCGCCATGTATAAAAAGCGTCTCAAATCCCATCTTCGTAAGATAGAATTCCGCCGCCTTGCGCACATCGGGCTGCGGCAGAACAGGGATCGCCCGTTTAAGTTTAATGTCAGTCAATTCGTTTTTCCTCTCCGATTTCCCTTGACTCTTGCCCCTCGTGACTGTTCCAACAACAGTCACATGGGCACCTCGTCACTCTACTACTGCTCGATTTTGTACACCTTCATATAACAGCCTCCGCCTTCCGGCGACGTCTTGTCTTCGAAGCTACTGAGAGTCCCCGTAACGGTCGCCTTCTTGGAGAGATCGATCTTGTTTCCATCGTTGTCGCGAACTTCCAGATCGGATTTCTGGTAACCGCTCTTTACCGTGTCCATTGTGTTTGCGCCGCTTCCGGTGGCGATGTCCGCCGTGAAGCCGCGCTCGACGCTTCGAGATCGTCCTTCAGCTTGAAACCGCACTCCATGCGGCCACTCGTGTCGGAACAAAAAAGACCGCCGGCATCATCGAGAAAGCCTTTTACCTCGATCGTCTTTTTATCGTTTCCGCGATCGCAAGCCCTCGCGTAATCGACCGGTTCGCCTTTGACCGGCGCACAACCAAAACCAAATGCTGCCAAAAGAACTACGGCAGCTATCTGAATTACTCTCATTGATTTCTCCTGTGCTCTCTAAAAGTTCAATTGATTGACGACAAATCGCAAGAATGAAGTCGATCTGCTCGACAGCGCAGGATCCTGAACCCTCTTACTCGGTACTCATCACCGGCGCACTGACAGTGACCGTTGCCGGCCGTCGTTTTCTCGTGACATAGATCTCCTTATCGATGACGGCATGGACCTCTCCCGCAGCATTCCGAAGCTCGATCACGTACTCACGGTTGGTCGATTTCCGCGTTTCGAGCACCTCGATGATCTCGTCGGTTTCTTCCCTGGTAACATGGAATTCTGCAAACAGAGTCTCGCGCCCGGGTTTCTTAAAGCGGATGGTTGCTGAGCGGTCCCAAACTACATACTCGTCGCCGAGAATCTTCATCAACATAACCATATAAAAGGGATCCACGGCGGCGTACATGCTCCCTCCAAAAATCGTCCCGACCTTATTTCTTGTCCGCCAGTTGAGCGGGAGCATTACTCGCAACTCACGGTAATCATCAGCGATATAGGTTACACGACAGCCGGTTCCCCGGATCGCCGGGAACAGGTTGTACAACGCTCGTTCGATTTTTCGCTTGATACCTTCTGGCATTCCGACTCCTGGATCGGCGGCGAACTACGCGATGAGAGGCACCGCGTACAAAAGACCTCCCAAAAGAAAAAGCCAAAAAAACATGATTGAGATTCGGCTCTTTAGCTTAAAGAAAACAATCTGAAGGATCGCTCTAAAAAACCAAAGCCCGGCAATCCCCGACAACAGTCCCGCACCCAGAGCGGTCGACAACATTTCGTCCGGATGGAATATCGAAAGAAGGCCAAAAACCAAGAAAACGACCATCAGGCAAAGGTTCAAGATCTGCATCACACCTCGATTCAGCGGCGACAGCGTTTTGAGGTCTTCATTCCAATTGAACAGCTTCCAAAAAAGGGCGTGAAACACGAAGAACGCCAAAGTAAAGAATCCGCCCATTACTAATAATATCTTCACGCGGGAAAGCCCTCCGTCTCCATAACGCGGATCGCCTGATTAAAATGCCGCTGGTCGTGCAAGACGACGATCTTTAGCGCATCGTGTATCGAATAGGTCGCGACCTTCGCTACCGGCGATGTGATTATCATTCTCCGGGCCGGGACGCGTTCGCTCTGCTTTATGAGTTCCTGGATCTCCCCGGACGTCTTCAAGTATTCTTTGACGATATCTGTCCCGATATCGCTTTGTGACGGCTGAAAAGTCTTGGGCGCGTTGTTCTTTCGCTTGTTCGAAGGATCAACCGATTTCACGATAAATTTCCCCATCACCGACGAAAGCAAAGGCAATCGTTCCCAAACGGTCTTATTGTGTTCGCCGGCCAGACCGGCCTTGATCGCGGGTATTTCCTGCTTGTTTGTAACTACAAGATGATCGAGACACTGGCCTACGCTCCAGACGTCCGGGCTTGGCTTCCAATTCAACTGCTTCTTCGAAAGGCCCCCCAGCTTCTCCTCAACTTCGACCGCGAGTCTCGACAGCTTTTCGAATTGCTTGTTCATGATGTTCGTGAATCTGCCCGAATCCGCCTCAGGGCGCTAAAGTCAATTCCTCAGGGGCTTACCCGTCTTGAGCATATGGGCAATCCGCGCTTGTGTCTTGGGCTCGCCGCAAAGACTCAAAAACGCCTCGCGTTCGAGCTCGATCAAACGCTGCTCGGAAACGAGCGATGTATGATTCAGATCACCTCCACTCATGACCCGTGCGAGCTTGCGCCCGATCAGTTCGTCGTGATCGGAAATATAACCCCCTTTCTTCATCATGTGAAGGGCAATCTTCATTGAGGCCTGCGCCTGCTCACCAAGAGCCAGTATGTCGTTTCGCTCTACCGGCTGAACATATCCGGCCGCCGCCAGATTGAGCACTTCCTGTTTGGCGTCCGCGATAAGGCGGTCACCATTCATTGTTATCGCATCCGAAGGCCTTAGAATTCCCCAGCTCTTCGCTTCCTGTGCGGATGTCGCGACCTTGCCCATTCCGATAAGTTCAAAAGTGCTCTTCAGAAACGCCAGCGGATCGGCATCGGGAGTCGCCTTCGCTTTATCCATCGTACGCATCGTAAGCTCTTTTGTTCCGCAACCGGCCGGAATCAGCCCGACACCGACCTCAACCAACCCGATATAGGTTTCCGCCGCCGCACGGACCCTGTCGCCGTGCATCGTCGTTTCACATCCTCCTCCGAGAGCCAAACCATAGGGCGCCGTCACGACCGGTTTCGCTGAATAGCGGAGACGCATCACCGCTTTCTGGAAGGTCGCGATCATAAGGTTTATGTCGTCCCATTCCTCTTCCTGCGCGGCGAGCAGAAGCATCATTATGTTTGCACCCGCAGAGAAGTTGCCGCCCTGGTTGCCGACCACGAGTCCTTCAAAGTTCTTTTCGACCTCGTCGATCGCGAAGTTCATCATCTGGACCGTGTCGCCGCCGATCGCATTCATCTTCGAGTGAAACTCAAGACACGCGACGCCATCGCCGATGTCGATAAGCGATGCACCGGCGTTCTTTTTGATCACGCCGTTTGTCTCTTTGACCGTATCGAGCACGATCACGCCCGCCTGAGCAGGTATCTCTTTATATTCTCCGGCAACCAAATCAAAATGAAACTTCTTGCCGCCCTCGGACTTGTAAAAAGTTTCAGCTCCGGAGGCGAGCATCCTTTCAACGTTTTCCGGTACGGGCTGGCCTTCCTTCTTCATGCGTTCGACCGACTCCGCGACGCCGATCGCGTCCCACGTCTCAAACACCCCGATCTCCCAGCCAAAGCCCCATTTCATCGAGTTATCGACATCGACTACCGTATCGGCGATCTCGGGTATGCGGTTAGCGGCGTACCGCAATGCCCGCGAGGTTGTCTTCCATAGAAACTCCCCGACCTTGTCATCCCCCCACATCAATTTCTTGACCCGTGCTTCGCGGTCTTCGATCTGGCGGGCGGCTCCGATCGAGGCGAACTTCGTTTTTTCCTGCTGTTTGTACTCGAAGGATTCGAGATCGAGCTCGAGGATCACACGGTTTCCCTCGGCGTCCCTGGATTTCTTGTAAAAACCGCCGCCGGTCTTGTCCCCGAGAATTTTCTTCTCAAGCATTTTATTTATGACATCGGGAATTACGAAGGCCTCGCGGTCCTCGTCATCGGGAACCGCCGGGTAGAGGTTGTTGTTGACATGAGCAAGGACATCGAGCCCGACCAGATCGGATGTCCTGAAGGTCGCGCTCTTGGCGTGGCCGATCGCCTTTCCGGTCATCTGGTCGACCTCGGTCGGTGTAAAACCCATATTCAGCATCTCGTGGATCGTCGCCATCATCCCGAATGTGCCGACACGGTTGGCGATGAAGTTCGGCTCGTCTTTCGCACCGACAACGCCCTTGCCAAGACGCTGATCCATAAAACCAAACACCTTGCAGGAGACCTCCGGCGAAGTCCATTCGGTCGGAATCACCTCGACGAGCTTCATATAACGCGGCGGGTTAAAGAAGTGTGTTCCCAGAAAATGCTGTTTGAAATCGTCTGAGAATGGTTCGGCAATTGATTTGATTGGTATCCCGCTCGTGTTCGAGGCGATCACCGAGCCTGGTTTCCTGTATTTTTCGACCTCGGCAAAGACCTTGTGTTTGATGTCGAGGAGTTCGACGACAGCTTCTATAACAAGATCGCAATCCTTGATCCTTGGCATGTCATCGGAGAAGTTACCGAGTTCGATCAGGTTTGCGTTCGAATCGAGCATGAACGGCGCCGGTTTGAGTTTTTTGGCGGCCTCGAACATCGAGGTGACGATCCGGTTGCGGACTTGCGGCGATTCAAGCGTCAATCCCTTTGCCTTTTCCTCCTCGGTCAATTCGCTTGGAGCGATGTCCATTAGAAGTGTGGGTATTCCCGCGTTTGTAAGATGTGCGGCAATCGCGGCACCCATTGTTCCCGCGCCCAAAACAGCGGCTTTTCCGACTTTAAGCATAATAATTAATTCCCCTAAACAGTTGATTATTGTTGCAGTCGAGTATAACTGAATGAGTATTCATTCAGCAAGAAGACGCGGTGTCGCACGCATGATGTTTAGAGTTACGCCTTTAGGCGTGATTCCGTCAGTGGTCTTTGGTCAGTGGCTAGATGTAGTTCGACCAAAAATCGGATGGAGCATCGCGTATGGAATCAGGTTATCCATTGCTTTCTCCCTTCTATTTCGCCATCCGCTTTATCAACTGTATCTGCCCGGCGTGATAGAGGTCATGCGCCGCGACCCCAACTATTAAATCGCGATATGTAGTCTTGCTTCCTTTTGGGACATCGTCCAGTTTTCGCGGCGCAATTCGACGCACTGCATCGATCAAATCCTTGTGGCACTGCTTTAGCAGTTTGATATCGGCTTTGAGGGCGCTCTCCGTTTTTTCCTCTGGACGCGCAAACCAATCGGATCCCTTGAGCGGAAACGAACCTGTCGGAATATCCACCAAACGCCTGTGAACAGAGTATTTCCAGTATGCGCAGTGAACGACCAACTCCCAGATATTGTGACGGCCCTTGCCGGGCCTGACAGCCGCGAGCTCCGGTTTCAGACCCCGGATCGACCCGCTGAGGTTCGTCCCATGCCAGGATTTTTTTTGAAACGCCTGTTCGAGCTGAAGCAAAAGGAAATCTTTTTCTTTCATTCGGGAATGATAATCGAAGTCGCCTTGAATTTATAGAGATTTTTGCAGAGCCTCGCCCGCGAAACACGCGAAAAGACACGAAAGGAACAAGAAACTGAGAATTGCGGTTGGGAGTTTGCAGCGAGGTTAGGAATGGCGACGGAATGGCGAAACGAAAGTCTCGGTCGGCGACAACTGAAAACGTTAGCATCTCAACAAGTAAACCCAGTCTTGCTCTTTTTTCGTGTCTTTTCGCGTGTTTCGCGGGCGGAAAGGCGACGGAATGGCGAAACTAAAATCTCGGTCGGCGACAACTGAAAACGTTAGCATCTCAGCAAGTAAATCCAGTCTTGGTCTTTTTTCGCTCCTTTTTCGCGTGCTTCGCGGGCGAAAAGGCGACGGAATGGCGATACCAAAATCTCGGTCGGCGACAACTGAAAACGTTAGCATCTCAACAAGTAAATCCAGTCTTGCTCTTTTTTCGCTCCTTTTCTCGTGTTTCGCGGGCGAAAAGGCAACGGAATGGCGAAACGAAAGTCTCGGTCGGCGACAACTGAAAACGTTAGCATCTCAACAAGTAAACCCAGTCTTGCTCTTTTTTCGTGTCTTTTCGCGTGTTTCGCTGGCGAATCTCCCTAACTGCCTGAATACTGAGCGATCTGGCGAGTCAGCGCTCCGCGCATCAGCTCGATGTTTCGATCGGTGAGCTGGGTTCCGTCCCCGATCGGGTTTCCCGTCGCGAGTCCACCGCCCCCATCGTTATGGATGTCCTGAACCACGCGATCGCCGGAGTTGGCCTGAGCATCGAGCTTGTTATGCATCAGTTCGTGAAAGGCAAGATTCGCTATCGCGCGCGGGACTACCGAGATATCCCCGACATAGACCTCGGAAACCATACCCTGCGGGGTCTGAAACGTCGCACCAGCCGCTGTTCCCGCTTGCTGTCCCGTAAGGCGCCTGATGATGCTTGCCGACCGATGATCCAAAAAGTGGATCACGAGATCGCCCGCTGTTGGAACTGCCGGGGAAAAAGAGGTTTGAGGAGTAAAATCCGTTGTTTCGCAAACTCTTACAAAAAGCTGGTTTATTTCATTCGCCACGGTCGTGGCCTTGCCGGCCGACCAGCGCATCAGCCTCGGTGCCCGGATGTGATCCCTGCAAATTATTCGAATAACAGCCATAATGTGCCTCCGCGCATAATGTACTTCATTGCTGCCCGCGAAACACGCAAAAAGACACGAAAGATAAGAAAGAATCAATTGTTGTTTGCGAGTTTACTGCGGCGCCTTGAAATATGATCTGGAAAAAATAGCCAGACATAAGCCCTGGTCAATTACGACCGAAAACGTTTTAATTTCAATAAATGAGAAAGCCCTATACCCGTTTTCGAGTTTTTTCGTGTGTTTCGCGGTAAAAGACACAAAAAAGAAAAAGAAATTAATTGCTGCTTACGAGTTTGCTGCGGCGCCCTGAAATATGATCTGGAGAAAATAGCCAGACTTAAGCCCAGGTCAATGACAAGCGAAGACGTTTGAATTTCAATAAATGAAAAATCCCGATGCCCGTTTTCGAGTTTTTCGTGTGTTCCGCGGGAAAAGACACGAAAAAGAAGAAGAAGAAATTAATTGCTGATTACGAGTTTACTGCGGCGCCCTGAAATATGATCTGGAGAAAATAGCCAGACTTAAGCCCAGGTCAATGACAAGCGAAGACGTTTGAATTTCAATAAATGAAAAATCCCG
>JAOTWT010000555.1 GCA_029862725.1 Acidobacteriota bacterium
AAGCGAACTGCGATTTATCCGTGAACGTTACAGAATCGGCGCTGATTCCAACAGGATGGGCTACAGGCTCTCAGGTTCCCCGCTGCATCTCCTCGACGACTCGCAACGAATTTCTTCTGCCGTGACGTTTGGTACAGTACAGCTCCTGCCGAACGGTCAGTTGGTCATTTTGATGGCCGATCACCAGACGACCGGCGGTTACCCAAACCTCGGCACTATCATTGGTGCCGATCTTCCAATTGCCGCCCAGCTTGGAAGAAACGATGAAGTCAAATTTGTCCCGGTTTCTGTTGAAGCGGCGGAACAGGCTGGTTTTAAGATCGAAACCGATTTCGCACTCTTAAGAACAGGGCTTTATCTCAGGGGATACAGGGCTTCCCGATCAAAGGAGGCTATGTAAATCGGCCCAAATCGTTTAATGTTTCGAAACTGTGAATAAGTCTATAGACCTCAACTGCGACATGGGCGAGAGCTTCGGCGCATGGAAGATGGGAAACGACGCCGCGATCATGCCGTTTGTCAGCTCGGCTAATATCGCGTGCGGTTTTCATGCCGGCGATCCGGGGACGATTTCTAAGACCGTGAATCTGGCCTTGGAAAATAACGTTGCCATCGGCGCGCACCCTTCCTACCCGGATCTCGTGGGTTTCGGGCGCCGAAAGATGGACATCGGCCCGAAACAAATTTACCGGATCGTCGTCTACCAGGTCTCGGCCGTTAAGGGTATCTGCGAATCGAAAGGCGCCGCCCTCCACCACGTGAAACCGCATGGCGCGCTTTATAACGCGGCGGCCGCCGAAAAGCACCTCGCCCGCGCAATCGCGGAGGCCGTGCGGGATATCGATCCCTCATTGATTCTTTACGGACTATCCGGCAGCCACCTGATTTCAGAAGCGGCGCGTGTCGGCCTTCGGGTCGCAAACGAGGTTTTTGCCGACCGGACATACCAAGCCGACGGTTCATTGACCCCGCGTTCGGAGAGCAATGCCCTGATCTCAGATAGCGACAAGGCGCTCGAACAGGTGTCGGGAATGATCCTGGACGGGCGTGTTAGGGCGATTGGCGGTGACACCGTGGCACTCGAGGCGGATACGGTCTGTATTCACGGTGACGGCCCGCATGCGCTTGAGTTTGCAAAAGTAATTCGGAACGGTCTCGAGTCGTTGGGTGTTGCCGTCAGGGCGGTTTGATGAGCGAAAATAAAACCAGGAGATCTTTTACGGCGGTACTTTTAAGCGCCGCATTCCTGATGGCTACATCGGCCGTCGGACCGGGATTTCTGACACAGACCGCAAAGTTTACAAAAGACCTTGCCGCGAGCTTCGGCTTTGTAATCCTGATTTCGGTGATCATCGACATCATCGCCCAGCTCAACATCTGGCGTATCCTCGCGGTGAGCGGAAAACGCGGACAGGATGTGGCGAACAAAACCGTGCCCTACAGCGGCTACGCGCTCGCCGCACTGATCGTCTTTGGCGGGCTTGCGTTTAATATCGGCAATATCGCCGGCGCGGGGCTCGGTCTGGAAGTTATCTTCGGCCTTTCGCCAAAAATCGGCGCCCTGATCAGCGGTGCGATCGGAATCGCGATCTTTTCCTTTCGAGACGCCTCGCGAGCGATGGACTTTTTTGTCAAACTTCTCGGTTTTGTGATGGTCACGCTGATCGCCTATGTCGTCGTCGTTTCCAGCCCCCCGGCGACAGAAGCCGTTTACAGGACCCTTTGGCCCGAAACCGTATCTCCCTTTGCGATCGTCACACTCGTCGGCGGGACGGTCGGAGGATACATCACATTTGCGGGCGCCCATCGGCTGATCGATTCCGGCGTAACGGGCCCCGAATCGCTCCCTGATATCAACAAATCAGCGACGACAGGGATCCTTTTGACGGCCGTAATACGCTATTTGCTTTTTCTAGCCGCCTTCGGCGTGGTCGCAATGGGATTGTCGATTGACGACACGAATCCGCCCGCGTCGGTTTTCGAACTCGCCGCGGGGCCGGTCGGATACAAGGTATTTGGTGTCGTGATGTGGGCGGCCGCTGTGACATCCGTGATCGGCGCGGCATATACCTCGGTCTCTTTCTTAAAAACGTTTAGCGCAAAGGTGTCGGACAACACCCGCTATTTCACGATCGGCTTTATCGCGTTTTCGACACTCATATTCGTGCTTGTCGGAAAACCGGTGATGATCCTTGTTCTGGCTGGCACTTTTAACGGCTTTATACTGCCGTTCGGCCTTGCGCTTGTTTTGCTCGCCTCGGGCCGGGATTCGATAATCGGCAGCTACAGGCACCCCCGGTGGCTGAAGATCTCAGGTTGGGGTGTCGTCGCGGTGATGCTTTATTTCAGTATTCAGACGGTTTGGGAGAAGGTCGCGGGATAAGAAGGGTGGGTAGTGGAAA
>JAOTWT010000556.1 GCA_029862725.1 Acidobacteriota bacterium
CGACGATGAAACAGATGCCACAATTCTGACGACAAACCTTTGATGGAAGGATTATGACAGGAGTTGTACCCGGACTCAACCCTTTTCAGCGGGTGCGGATTGCTGCGATTCGTACCTCAGCAGCCGCTTCAGGAACGCATGGTACCCGGCCATTGCGGCGATACAAAATCCCGGCAAGCCATCCAGCATCCCAAGCTTTAAAAAATAGGTCCGGACGAAGGTCAGAGGCCCTGCAAGCACCAGCGCTACCACCGAGACCCTTTTCCCGTCGAGCTCCATCTGTTTCGCACCTAGAGGTGCGTATCTCTCGCCGATCATGCGGTGGTGATCAATCACGCTATCGACCGTTCTGTGAAGTATATTGTTTTTGAGCTTATGTACCTTCCCCGGCTGACTGACTTCGACGGATTCATGAATGACCAAATCCCGCCAGACCCCCTGTTTCCGGTCAAACAAACGGAGTTGATAATCCGGATACCAACCCGAATGTCTAATCGGCCGGCCCATGTACTCGTTCTGTCTTGGAATCAAATAACCCGCTACTTTTTCAAGCGACCCGGTTTCAATCAGTTCGAGGATCTCCTTTTCGAGCGAGGATGAAATTTCCTCGTCGGCATCTATGCTGAGTATCCAGTCGTTTGCACATTGTTCAGCGGCAAATTGCTTTTGCCGGCCAAACCCGAGCCATTCCTGTTCGATCACGTGCGCTCCCAAATCCCGGCAGATCTCAATGGTCCGGTCCGTGCTGCCCGAATCGACAACCACGACCTCGTCAGTCCAAAGCGCCGAACGGACGGCCGTCTTTATATTTTCCTCTTCGTTAAGAGCGATTATCGCGGTAGAAATCTTCACCATGCCATTCTCGCAGAGTAACGCCGAATGCAAAAGACGTTCGACAAAAAAAATGCCGCCAACCCGGCGGCATATTCATTCATACAGGAGAAGCATTCCTTAATTGCCGTCGTCATCGGTCGGCGAATCGACCACGACGTTGTTTGACAAAAGGGTCGTAGATGTAACCCTCTGCAGATCGGCTACGGCCTTGTTGTAGTCAGTCTCTGCACGTATTTCTGCGTTTCTGGCGTTAGTCAGGGCATTCTCCCTCTGAAACAAAAGAAAGGTGGTGGAACGTCCGACATCGTAGAGTTTTCTCTCGCCACCTAACTGGATCTCCGCGTTGGCCCTCGCACGTCTTGCGGTGAGCACTCGTTGACGTGAGGTTTCCACCGCCTGAACGGCGTTTCGGACCTCTGCGATGATCTTCTGTTCCTGCGAACGGGCCTGCGCATCGAGCCTTGATTTTTGATACGAGGCCGTTGCCAGATCGGCCTTGGCCTGTGTGTTGCGAAGTGGAAAAGTGAATGTCAGCCCAAAACTGTAATTAGGGGAATCCGATCGGAAAAGGTTACGCAAGGATTGCGTATAACCGCCAGTAAAAAATGCGGGCGGCGGCGGGACTTCGATCAGGGGGATATCGCCGTCAGTCGGGTTCCCATTGTTAAGAAGCCGTATCTGATTCAGCAGATAGGCATTCGCACTCGAATTCGGGTCGCCGGAGATCAATGGGAAAAACTGGCTTTCCAGCGAATCCGCGCCGGATTGCGCCAACCCATTAAATGAAAATGTGGTTGTGAAATCCAGAGAAGGCTTTGTTTGATTTCGAAAGTAATCGATATCGATATCCGTAATTTCCTTTTCCAGCCGCAGCCTTCTCAGTTCCGGCCTGTTTGCGATCGCATCTTTAATCGCGTCTTCGAGCGTGACCGTACTCAGATCCAGTTTGGGAACATCGGTCGGAATCAGGTTCTCTGACCATTCGGCGGCGAGAGGGTCTTTGAGCAGCAGTGCCTTTAGCGCATTTTCCGATATCGATACCTGTTGCGAAGCGACGAGCAGGTCCGATTCGCGGTTCGCGAGCTCGGTGCTTACTTCGGCTTTCTGCAAAGGGGCGGCGGAACCGGCGGCGATGCGGGCCTCAATTTGACGCAGGTTCTCCTTTGTAAGGTTTAGGTTTGCGACTCGGTTCTCCTGGTCGCGCAACGCGAATACAAGGTCCCAATAGGCCCTCTGGACCTGCGCGATTGTATCGATTGTCTGTCTCCTGAAATCGGCGTCCGACTGAGACACCCGTTTCCGCTGGACCTTGATCTGGCGCCTAGTCTGGTCGATTCCAAGGTCTCTCATCAAAGGCTGTGTAAATGTTGCGCCGAGACTCGTAAAATAGAGCGCGTTCGACGAAGATCCACCGATATTTCCCGATGTCGCCTGAGCTTGCGCGAACGCGTTTTCCGTACGCGAATTATTAAAGAAGACCTGGTAATTTCCACCGCCTTTCCTGACGAGGCCCGTAAAACTGGAATTGAATCGGATGTCGTTCGTCGCATTCTGCCCGTTTG
>JAOTWT010000061.1 GCA_029862725.1 Acidobacteriota bacterium
TTCATCATAATCCGGAAATCAAAATCGAGCAAATCGACTTCTTTAAGGGGTTCGCCGTCGTCTCCGAGCTGGAAAAGGGACTTGAGTACCTGCGCGTGATCGACATGGCAACCGGCAATTCGAATCGCATTGAGACCCCCGAGTCGGTATATTCGATGGGAGTTTCCGCCGGAAACGCCGAATTCGATGCGACCTGCGTCCGCTACGGGTATTCATCGATGATCACTCCGGAATCGACCTTCGAATACGATTTCAAGTCGGGCCGGAGCAAGCTCCTGAAACAGTTGGAGGTGCTGGGCGGTTACGATAAGGACGGTTACGAGACCAAACGCGTTTGGGCAGTTGCTCGTGACGGGGTGAAGGTCCCGGTGTCACTTGTGATGAAGAAAGGGACGGCGCTCGATGGTTCGGCGCCATTGCTTTTGTACGCCTACGGTTCCTATGGTCATTCGATCACACCCGGGTTTTCGATAGCCCGACTGAGTCTCTTGGACCGGGGGATGATATACGGGATCGCTCACATACGGGGCGGAAGTGAGTTGGGAGAAAAATGGCGGCTTGACGGACGTATGTTCAAGAAATTGAATACTTTCCACGATTTTATCGATTGCGCCGAGTGGCTTGTTGAAAAAAAGTACACCTCCCCCGAACGGATTGTAATTCAAGGGGGAAGCGCGGGCGGTCTGCTAGTCGGCGGTGTGGTCAACATGTCTCCTTCGAGCGTTTGCGCGGCGATTGCCGCGGTACCCTTTGTGGACGTTATAAATACAATGCTCGATGAATCGTTGCCCCTCACGACTCAGGAATGGATTGAATGGGGAAATCCCAATGAGAAAGAGGCTTTCGAGTACATGCTCAAATACGCGCCTTACGAGAATATTCGTGAGCAGGATTATCCGGAAATGCTCGTTCTCGCCTCACTTTGGGACTCCCAGGTTCCCTATTGGGAAGCGGCTAAATTTGTTGCCAGGCTTCGTGAAAGAAAGACCGGCGATAAAGAGGTGCTTTTTAAGACAAACATGGGCGGCGGTCATGGCGGATCTTCGGGACGCTATGATCGGTATAAAGAGATCGCTTTCGAATACGCATATGCACTCAGCCGCGTTGGTATCGAGGAGTAATGGGCAAAGAATCTAGGCCGAAGTGCGGGCCCCGGGCCCGCCTTTTTTTGCCCGAAATCACAATCCGCTAATTCCCCGGAATCAATGACGCAAATTCGGTCAGGTTGATTCATCTATCGTTATATTGACATATCAAATGCTCTTCCCAGCGCCCGATGAATCGTTCGGGATTAGAAAAAATGGGCACTTAAGCGAATTCTTTTTTGGCATGAAGATTGCTTTTAGGAGTGCAGACGCCGCAGTATCACGTAGGTTGGGGTCTATCCTTATGTTAAAAAACAGAATAGTATTCACAGCGGCATTTGTTGTACTTCTATCAATGCTAGCTTCTTCAATTGTCTTTAGTCAGGCTTCGCCATCTAGTACAGAAAATGAAGGTTTCAAAGTCGGGGATACGGCAAACGGGTTCGTGATCGACTTGACGAATAACGCGGTTGCGGCACCTGAATATGCGGAGGACGGATTTGCGAAAGAAGCACTGATCACGGTCAAAACCATCAACGGGCAAAGCCGGAAAGGGGCGGTCTTGCTCACTGAAGACGGGTCGCAGGCGGAATCATTCGCGCAAGCTGTCGCCAGGGCCTTCGCCAGCGCCGCGGAAAAGAACGGATCAACGGCGAAACGGCTTTGGAAAGTAAACTGGCAGGCCATATTTTCGGAATCCGACGCTTCAGAAGTTGCAGTCAACAAAATAAGAGCCATTTTGCGCGCCGTCTCATATTCAAAGGATACCGTTTTGTTTGTTGAGAACGCATCGGTATTCTCGCAAGAAAATGCCTTATTTGGAGATGTGGTTGGCAGAGAAATACGGAAGGCTGTTTCCCAGAACTCGCTTCAGGTAGTTACGGTGGCGACCTCCGTTCAATACAAAAATGATATTGTGCTCGACGGCGAAATCAACAGCCGCTTCAGTGCGATCACGTTGGAAGAATCGTCTGCGAAAAACGATCCGTTTGTGGGCAAAAAGATCTCGCCGGACCTGCGTGCGATTGTCGATGCGTCAGACCCGAACGAACTCGTGAAGATTATCGTCCAAACTGACGATGTTCGGAATCAGGATCTTCAGGTGGCGATTTCAAACAATCAAGCTAGAGTAATCGCTGTTATGCCGAACCTCAATATGATGGAGATCGAAATCGCGGCGGGTATGGTTGATCTTATCGCGAATTCCCCACGTGCACAGCACCTTTCGCTTAACCAAAAAGTCTACGGCAAGCAGTGGGGTTGGCCCACAGCTTCCGAGCCTGTTGTTGGGCACGTTGTGAAAACGACCGGAGCCAATGATTCTCGAGAAAACTGGGGCGTTGACTACTATGGGGACGGAATAGGCATCGCGGTACTCGACTCGGGAATAAGCGACTCGCACAAGATGTTTATGGGGCAGAGCAGCCGAGTCCCGAATCGCGTGGTTTTCAATAAGGATTTCACGGGTCAAAACACAACCGACGATTTGTTCGGACACGGAACTCATGTCGCCGGTATTGCGGCAGGTACAGACCGTTATTCGGATGATTTCAAGCCCTATGTCGGCCTTGCTGAAAACGCTCATTTACTCGACATGCGAATTCTCGATGATCGAGGCATGGGTACCGTTTCTGCGGCACTTCAAGCTCTCGATTTGGTTTATCAGAAACGAGTCGAACATAACATAAGGGTTGTGAATCTTAGCTTTGGTGCCCCGGCCGTCGAGAGCTATATAAACGATCCAATGTGCCGGGCTGTTCGAAAGCTTGTAGACAGAGGGGTAGTAGTAGTAGTCGCGGCAGGGAATAACGGGAAAACCGATGATGGGAACAAGGTCTATGGCCTAATACATTCGCCGGGTAACGAGCCTTCCGCAATCACGGTTGGAGCGAGCAATACTTTCTTGACGGATAGGCGCAGTGATGATGTCGTAACGACGTTTAGTTCGCGCGGTCCGACAAGGAGCTACTGGGTGGACGATAATGATGTTCGGCATTATGACAACGTGGTCAAACCGGATCTTGTCGCGCCCGGTAACAAGCTTATCTCTGCCCAATCGGCATACGCTTCGCTTGCGGACGAAGATCCAACGATAACTGTTAGCCTTAACCATACTTCAGAAAGATTGATGAGGCTTAGCGGGACATCGATGGCTGCGCCAGTTGTTTCGGGAACCGTTGCTTTGATGTTGCAGGCGAAACCGAACCTGACACCGAATATGGTCAAGATGCTGCTTCAGTACACGGCGCAGCCATTAAGTGGCTATAACCATCTCGAGCAGGGAGCGGGCCAATTGAATGTTGAAGGTGCGATTTCGCTGACGGACCAGATCCGGAGCGAAATGGGAAGCGGGTCACGGCTAAACTCGCCGATGTTGACAACTTGCAGCGTCTATGGATGTTATCCTCCGATACCGGTTCAGAAGATTGCGGGTGAATACTTCTCCTGGTCTCAGGGAATTACCGTGAACAACGGTTGGGTTAAAGGTAATCAGCTTATCGAAAAATACCAAAAGATCTACGACCTTGGAATGCTGATGAGCGACGGTATGCTGATGAGCGACGGAATGCTGATGAGCGACGGTATGCTGATGAGTGACGGTATGCTGATGAGCGACGGAATGCTGATGAGTGATGGCGGCACGATTTCGGACGGAAACCTATTTCTGGACTTCAGTTCCCAGATCGACCATAGCGGCGTTTCGGACGGTTCAGTCTTTGGTGACGGAATGCTGATGAGCGACGGAATGCTGATGAGCGACGGGATGCTGATGAGTGATCAGACGCGGGCAGCAAACACCAGGTTGGCACGCATGGTACTGATCATGGGTGACCAATAGGAGTGCTTCGTAAAGCCGTCTTGAGTGGAAACCTCTTTTCCTCTCAAGGCGAATTTTTCTAGACATTAAACAACATTAAACATATAATAACAAAGGCTGTTAATTTGCCTCCCGCTTCCCCGGTCGCAGCGCCCCAACACATTAGGGAAATTCAATAGAAATAGTTCTGTTTCGACGCACAAGTGAATAAAAACGCGGCACTAAACCAAATTGCATTTTGGCTGACGATATCGTTGGCTATTGTTGCGTTTGCGTTTAGTGTCGCCAGGTTTCCGCTTGATGTCGTGGGAATAAACCTCGCCGTCTTGTCTCTTGCAACGCTGTTCTTTAGCGTCTTTGCAATGGTCCAGATACCTAGGGTAAAGATCCATGTCACGATCTCGGATGTACTCGTTTTCGCGGCACTTATCATTTACGGCGTAGAGGTCGCGACGCTTTTGGCAATTGTGGATTCGGCAGTCGGCTCTCTCAACGTAAAGCGCAAGGGTGGTGCGATCTCGGGCAAGACGATTTTCCTGAACTGTTCGATTTCCGGGATAGCAATCTATGTCGCCGGTGTCGTTGCAACACAATTGTTTGGCGATCTGAGTTCTGTTGCACAGGATTCGGATATTTCGCAGCTGGCGCTGATGGTGAGCTTGATCGCCGCCATCCATTTTGCACTGAACTCCCTGTTTGTAACAATTTTTACCGCGTTCAAGACCAATAAGGGTATCTGGAAGGTTTGGTACGTCCATTGTCTCAACTGCGTTATCATTTCCATCACGAGCGCTATTCTTGCGGGCGCGGGCGTAAAGGCCTTTTACAACATCGATACTGTTTTGATTGCAATTGCAATGGTCGTTGCTGTTGCGATCTTTTTTACCTACGGGCGCTATGTAACGGAAGTGCGCGAAACCGCCGAACACGCGGAACAGGCTGAACGTCAAAGAGCCGAGCAGGCCGAACAGCACATCGAAGAGCTGCAACACCACATCGCACAGCAGCAGGTGACCGAAAAGGCATTGCGCGAAAGTAAGGAGAAGTTCAAGCACGCGGCATACCACGACGCGCTTACCAATCTGCCGAATCGCAACATGTTTACGAGGCAGCTTCAATTCCTGCTGAGAAGATGTCAACAGACAGATGACGCAGATTTTGCAGTTCTTTTCCTTGACCTTAACCGTTTCAAGACGATCAACGACAGCCTTGGACATTCGACCGGCGATAATCTCATACTCGGCGTGGCGAGACGTTTGGCCGGTCTGATGCGACAAAAAGACATGGTCGCACGATTGAGCGGGGATGAATTCGCGATCATCCTAAACGGGATGTCAAACGTCGAGGAGGTCATACATTTTGCGGAGCTGATCCGTCGAAAACTCTCGGCCCCCTTTACGCTGGAGGAAAGGCAGGTGTTCACAAGTGTCAGTATCGGAATCGCGATTGGTCAAGCGCGGTACGAGACCGCTGAAGATTTGCTGCGCGATGCCGATATTGCAATGTACCAGGCGAAGGCTTCCGAAAGACCCTATGTCGTGTTCGACCACCACATGCATGCGAATGCCGTAAACCTTTTGCAGGTCGAAACGGATCTCCGGTACGCGATCGAGCGAAATGAGATGGTGGCGTTCTATCAACCGATCATCAACCTAAAGTCGATGAAACTCATCGGCTTTGAAGCCTTGATGCGCTGGAATCATCCCACCCGCGGTCTCGTTCCGCCGGGAGAGTTCATACCGGTGAGCGAGGACACGGGTCTTATAGTTCCGCTTACAATGTGGATGCTTCGCGATTCATGCAATCGACTTGCGGCCTGGAAACGTGACTTTCCAACCGCCAAAGACATGATGATGAGCGTCAACCTGTCTGGAAAGCACTTTGCGCAGGACGATCTCGTCGCAAACGTAAAAAAGGTGCTGACTGAAAGCGGAATCGAACCTCGTTACCTTAAGCTGGAATTAACCGAGAGCGCGGTGATGGACAACGCCGAGGCGGCGATCTCGATACTGCAGCAGCTCAAGAGGCTCGGCGTCAGGCTCAGCATCGACGATTTTGGTACGGGCTATTCATCGCTCAGCTATCTCCACCGCTTCCCGATTGACGCTTTAAAGATCGATCGCTCATTCGTAAGCCGTATGGAAACCGGTACGGAGAACGGCGAAATCGTACGGACCGTTGTCGCACTCGCGAAAGCTCTCGGACTCACGGTGATTGCGGAAGGAATCGAGACGATCCACCAACTTCATCAATTGCGCATACTGGGCAGCGAATATGGGCAGGGCTTTTTGTTCTCAAGGCCGGTCCCGCGCAAAGAAGCCGAAGATCTGCTGCGCGAGCCGGACCGCTGGAAAAACATCATGCCGGACCACCGGATGCCGATCATTCGGCACAAGTCACAAGACACCATTCTCCAGCTGGGAGACGTTTAGGGTTGATTTAGAGATGCGAATGTTGCCGAGGCTGCTTTCCGGGCGGCCTTTTTTGCTGTATTCGGATCGAGCATCCAAAAAGGATCGAGGCCGGCATTACCGGGGATGCGTTAGTTGACTGCTGTTACGTGAAAAATGAATGCCGGGTAGCCTTTTCCAAACACTCAAACGTGAATCCCGGGGTTTTGGGCAATCGGATTGACCCGCTCGAATGCCGCCGCAAGACTTAGCAGGAGGCCCTCAGACCAGTGATTTCCCAAAAGCTGAAGGCCGATGGGCATTCCTTCCGCAGAAAGCCCACAGGGCACCGAGATCCCGGGAATTCCGGCGAGGTTCGCCGATGCCGTGTAAATATCGCTGAGATACATGGCAAGAGGATCGTCGGATCTTTCGCCGATTTTAAATGCCGTCGATGGAGCCGTCGGAGTGACGATCGCGTCACATTTTTCGAACGCACTCTCGAAATCGCGTTTTAAAAGAGTCCTGACCTTTTGCGCCTTGGCGTAATACGCGTCGTAGTAGCCGCTCGACAGGACGTAGGTCCCGAGCATGATCCTCCGTTTTACTTCTGCGCCGAATCCTTCCTCACGCGTCTTCATGTACATCTCCCGGAGTTCGTGTGCGTTTTCGGCCCGGAATCCGTAACGGACGCCATCGAAGCGTGCGAGGTTCGAAGAGGCTTCGGCAGTTGCAATGATGTAATACACGGCGATCGAGTATTTCGAGTACGGGAGTTCGATATCGACGATTTCCGCTCCGAGTTCGCGATAGATTTCAATTCCGCGCTCGACAGACTTACGGACCTCTTCATCGAGTCCTGCTCCGAAAAGGGCCCGGGGAACGCCGATCCTACTGCCGGCGAAACCATCTTCAAGCGTTTTACTATAGTCGGGAACTTCGACATCCGCGGTAGTGGAATCCCTCTCGTCCCTGCCCGCGATGACCCGCAATACTCGGGCGACATCGGTAGCTGCTCGACCAAAAACGCCGATTTGATCCAGCGAAGATGCAAATGCAACCAGTCCGTAACGGGAAACCCTTCCGTATGTTGGCTTTAGGCCCACAACACCGCAAAACGAAGCAGGCTGGCGGACCGAGCCTCCTGTTTCGGAACCAAGCGCAACATCTACAATCCCTGACGCGACGGCGGCCGCGGAGCCGCCCGAACTGCCTCCCGGGACGCATTCCGGGTTCCAGGGGTTTTTGACTGTCCCGAAAGCCGAATTCTCGTTTGACGAACCCATCGCGAATTCGTCCATGTTGGTTTTACCGATTATCACCGCGCCGGCATCGTTGAGTCTCTTAACCGCGGTTGCGTCGTATTGAGCGAGATAGGGCTCGAGAATCCTGGAACCGCAGCTGGTTCGCATTCCCTTTGTACAAATGTTGTCTTTGACCGCGATCGGAATGCCTTCCAGATTTCCAGCCGGATCTCGCGTTTCCGACATTCGTGCTGCCGCGTGTTCGTGTTCAATCGACAAAAACGCGTTCAGTTGGCCGTTTAGTGATTCAGCGTTCTCGAGCGTTGCGCTTATCATGTTCTCTTGCATCAAACTGAACTTCGGAGACTATCCGGAATAAGGTAATAAATTACTGAAATAAAATGGCTTATGCTTCCTAAAAGGACGAAAACATGAAATATGGCGTGGTTAAACTTGATCTGCTTAATGGCATATAAAATGGCGCCGAGCGTGTAAAAAATCCCGCCGGCAAATATCCAGACGACGCCGCTCACGGGAAAACGGTCAATTATGGGTCCGATCGCGAGCACGCCCAACCAGCCCATAAGAACGTAAAGGACCGTCGAAACGGCGTTGAATTTTCCGGTAAAAAATAACTTGAACAAGATCCCTGCTAGCGCAATTGTCCAAATACCCACCAAAATCGGCCATCCGAGTTCAGGTTTAAAAAACAAGAGTGCAAACGGAGTATAGGTTCCCGCAATCAGGCCGTAGATCGCCGAATGATCGAAAATGTTGAGTTTGTAGCGCAGGTTTGGTTCCTGTACGAGATGATACGTGGTCGACGCGGCATAGAGCACTACGAGGCTCGCACCGTAAATCCCAAGCGCGAGTAAGTGCGATACCGTGCCGATCGAAATCGCATGCGACAGCAGGATCAATAACCCGATTAAACTAAGAACGAGGCCAAATCCGTGTGACAATACGTTTAGTTTCTCTTCCGTCGGGTGATAAAAAGATAGTCGGTCTTTCATAATTACAGCTACTTTCGGACGGAGCTGACGACCCATTTGTTCTCATTTGCCGCCGTCACGATAATTTTTTGTTCCTTTTGAAAATCCTCGGTGCGCCAAAACAATAGCACATCGAATTCCGGCCCGTTTCCCGCGTCGCGGCAGGTGCCGACCCTGAATGCCTTTGGAAATTCACGGGACTGCGTCAGATAATCCTCTGAATTCCCTCTCTTGGTCCCCAGCTCCCGGTAGAGATTGGCTGACAAAAAACCGCGCATTTTCTCAAGGTCCGCATTCAGTGGATTCGGTCCGCTGTCCATGTGAAGCGAATAGAGCCTTTTCACGGGGTCCCTCGCACCGAGACATGATTCAGGCTCCAGCACCGGTTGCGCGCAGCCGAATGCGGTCAATAAAACCGAAAAGAGGAGGCCGGGGAGGACAAGATTCCGAACATACGACCTCATAATACTTTTGGTACCTGGAAATGGCCTTCGACCGCCGACGGAGCTTGTTCGAGCGCTTTCTCCTGTCCGAGCGATTCGACCTTTACATCGTCCCGGTCGGCGTCGGTCGCTTTCGATTCACGAGTCAAGCCGCCGATCGAGACCGGGACGTCAGAAGTGTCCAATTCATTCAGCTGCTCTATGTAAGAGACAATTTCCTGCATCTGAGGCTCATAGATTCGGACCTCTTCTTCCGTGATCTCGAGATGAGCCAAGCGGGCTACTTTTCTAATATCCATAAAGATCTTTGTCCAACGACCTAGTTTCGATTTCGGAGATCCCTCATCCTTAGATAAATTCCGGCAGACTCCAAAAATGTACTGCGAAGTTCTAAGTCCTTAATAGTATTCGCTTTTTCAAGAAGCGCCGGGGGCAGCGATGCCGGATCAGCGCCCTCTAAGTTTTTATCGGTTCGTTTTCCTGCCGTTTCTTGCTCAGCCGCTGCCTCGTCGATGCGAAACTCAATAAAATCGATTTTATAGCCCCCCAGAAGAGCGTTCAGACGAAAGAGCAACTGCGGTGCCATCGACTCCAGGTTACGTTTCCAGGTCTTGTCCGGAACAGCGACCGAAAGCCTCTTGCCTGAAACCTCAAGTGGCGCCGTGTGGTCATTTAACCCCTCTCCGGCCGCCCGACGCCAAACAGCAAAAACGACTGCTTCCCTTACTTCCGGCGAATCGGGCAAGGACTTTAGAAGGCCGGGGAGAATCTTAAACAGGTCTTCCATCTTTAAAGTTCCCTTGAAACAAAGCGACGCACCAAATATTATCCGATTAATGGGAAATGATAAAAGGGCGGAAATGGAATTGCCGCAAATCATACTCGCCTCGGGCAGTCCGCGCCGCGCTGACCTGCTTGAGGCTGTCGGTTGGAAGTTCCGAAAAATTGTTGCTGACGTGGACGAATCTGAGCATCAGGGCGAGGAACCGACCGCTTATGTCACGAGACTAGCCGTAGAAAAATCAAAGGCCGTCGCGGAGATTGAAAATGAAGCGATCGTCCTCGGTGCCGATACCACGGTCGTTGTCGATAACTCGATCGTTGGAAAACCGGTGGATGTCGCCGATGCAACCCGTATGATCACGCTGCTTTCCGGGCGTTGGCACGATGTCCTGACGGGCGTCGCGCTGACTTATGAAGGAAGAACGATGTCTGGAGTTCAAAGGACGAGCGTGAAATTTACAGCGATGTCATCCGAAGAGATCGGGTTTCTCGTAAAATTCGGCGATCCCCTGGACAAGGCCGGCGCTTACGCGATCCAGGCGCAGGCCGCCCTCTTTATCGAGGAAATAAAAGGTGATTACTGGAACGTGACGGGCTTGCCGGTGAATCTCGTTTATCGGCTGTATCGAACTCTTTGCGGAAATGAGACATAGGCATATTTTTCGCTTTTTAAAAGGGATTGGAATCGTACTCGCCGTTGGAGCGGGATTGGTCGCGTTTGCGGCGGCTCTTTCCTATGGGATCCGCTGGATTTGGCAGCTGGTGCCGATGGGCGTCGCGGTGCTCGTACTCGGATCCGCGGCGATCGCTGTCACGGTTTATTTTTCGAGGAATTCGCGCGCGTTCGAAAGCGGTTTGCCTTTCATGGAACGTCTGAGAGTTGCCCATTTCGCACAGACCC
>JAOTWT010000062.1 GCA_029862725.1 Acidobacteriota bacterium
CTCGGCATTATGGCCGAAACGGAGTTCGAACAAGGCAGCGTTGTCCTGAATTCAGGTGAATGCGTCGTCATCTTTTCCGACGGCGTTTCGGAAGCCGAGAATAAGGATGGGGAAGAATTTGGTATCGAAAGGCTTACCGCGGTTGTAAGTAAGAATGTTTCGAGATCGGCCGCCGGGATCCGTGACAAAATCGAGTCAGCTTTGTCGGCATTTACCAAAACCGCACCGGCCAACGACGATATTACGCTCGTGATCGTCAAGCATATCTGAGCTATTACCCCAAATTCCGGTAAATACCGACTGCAGGGCACTTAGATGCTGTGCCCGGCCTCGCTTCGGAAGCGTTCAACAATGTTGAAAATTGTTGACGAATACCGTTCTCGTTCGTTAATATAGTGGTTGGACTCTCTCGCACACCTTGAGTCGCGACCATTCAATGAAAAAGAAACAAGTTAACATAAGCTTGCGGGCGATCCTGCTTGTGACGCTGCTTGCCGTGGGTATACTCCCGTTGCTGATCACCGGTTGGATGCTTTCCGACAGGACCGGCAAAGAGCTCCGTTCGGCAGAGGGCAGATACCAGACACAGCTCGTCCAGGACAAAGCCAGGCAGATTGAGATGTTCGGGCGGAACTACTCGGATTTGGTCCGGGGATACGCCCAGGCATTCGAGTTTGCGGGAGAAAAGGCCGCGTTTTCCTCTGAAAAAACCCAACAAAGGCTCGGTGAGTCCCTCAACAAAAACCCAGGCTTGCTGGCGATCAGTGTCAATTCCATCCAGGGCAGCTCTCTTTCCGCGTTTCGCACAAGCGTCCTGAGTGAAAGCGAGGTCTCAAAGTTTTCTTCAAGCGCGCTTGCATTAATAAACGGTGACGAAATCGTCATCGGGTCGCCGCAGGTCGCCGGAAAGACGGGGGAACTCGTGATGGCGATCGCCGCGCCGATCTTACTGAACGACGAATTGGCCGCCGCCGTCGTCGCACTTGTTTCGCTAAGTGAAATTTCGAGGTTTACGTCCGACAAACAGATCAGTGAAGCTGAGATGTGGGAGATGGGGCTGCCGATAATATTCGTCGTAGACGAGAATGGCGACACGGTGGCCCACCCGAACGAGTCATATGTCTCGGGCAGAAATTCGCTGAAGTCGCTTCGGATCGTCAAGGAATGGACCGAGACCAACGAACAGATCCAGTCCGCACTTGTCCCCTTTGACGCTGAATACTCTGGCGTGTCGCACGAAATGATCGGTGCCTATTCGACCGCGAACTTCGAAGGCGGACACAAACTGGGCGTGATTGTTATGCAGGACGCCGATAAGGCGCTTGCTTCGGTCGGGGAAATGCGGAATCAGATCTGGTTCATCAGTTTGGCGTTTGTCTTCGTCGCCCTTTTCCTCGGGTTTGTGCTTTCAAGGCAGTTGACATCTCCACTATCCAATCTTGTCGCGGCTGCCGACGGAATCGCCTCGGGTGATCTCTCGCGAAGGATCGACGAAAAACGGATCACTGAAATCGGGACCCTGGGCAACGCCTTTAACAAGATGAGCGATGAGCTCGAGACATATATTGCGGATCTGGCAAGGGCCGCCGAAGAAAACCGTGAGCTCTTTGTCGGGACGGTAAAGGCGCTCGCTGCGGCAATAGACGGGAAAGACCGTTACACGCGTGGACATTCGGAAAGAGTATCGAGGGTTGCGGTTGCGATCGGACAGCGCCTTGACCTCGACGAGGCGGAGCTTGAGAGACTGAGAATCAGCGCATTGCTTCATGACGTCGGCAAGATCGGTATCGACGACTCCATTTTGAAGAAACCTTCAGCTCTGACCGCAGAGGAATTCGAGATAATGAAGACCCATCCGCAACAGGGTTACAAGATAATGAAGAACATTCCGGCAATGAAGGAGTTTCTGCCGGGTATGTATATGCACCACGAGATGGTCAACGGCAAGGGCTATCCGCAGGGCCTGGAAGACGAACAGATTCCAATTCAGGCGAAGATCGTCGCGGTAGCAGACACTTTTGATGCGATGACGATCGACAGGCCATACCAAAAGGGAATGGGACTCGAAGAAGCACTCGAGAGGATCAAGAGCTTTGTCGGTACGCGATATGACCTGAAAGTCGTCGACGCCCTGATCAGGGCTTGCGCGGACGGGCAGATCGGTGTCGGCAGGGTCCAGCTCAAGAATTTCGAAAAAGAAAAGATACCCACAAAACCGGAAAGGGCGGCTTGATTCAAAAAGCTCCCGTCAATTTAGTCAAAGGTGTCGAAAGCAAAAATGCACAATCCGAACGAACAATGGCAAGTAGAAGTAAACGGCGAAATTTATGACTCGACTTTCGCTGAACTTACGGTATGGATCGCCGAGAGATCTTTGCTGCCGGACGACAAGGTCAGGCGCGGGAATCTGAGATGGCTTCAGGCTGGCCGGGTTCCACCACTGAAGCCCTTCTTTGAGGCAGAAGCGAATGGCACGGAACCCCCGCAATTGAATGTGACCGTGACCGATGCGGGGTCGGACGAGAAACCCTATCAGGGTGAAACGAGGAATCTCGCCGCACCAGTCGCAGCCGCGGAGCCCGTACCGGATGCCGCTGGCGACCAAGCTCCGGCTGCCGAGCCGGATGTCGACGCGTCCGTTTGCAGCATACACCCCGAGCTCGAAGCCGTTTTTTTGTGCGAGGGGTGCGACCACGGTTTTTGTAAAGCATGCCCGCAAAGCTTCGGCTCCTCCGTCAAGATCTGTCCGCGCTGCGGTGGTCTGTGCCGGTCGCGTAAGGAAGCCGATCTGAACAACGCATACGAGGCCCGAATACAGACCGATATTTCGGAGGGATTCGGATTCGGCGACCTTTCGACCGCGATCTCCTTTCCTTTTAAGTTTAAATCCAGTCTCGTATTCGGCGGAGTCATCGTCGCCGTCCTGGGTTACGCCCAGAGTGCGGCATCCATGGGATCATATTTCCTGATAGGAGCCGCGATTATCTGCTTCGTCTTATCTAGCGCGTTTGTATTCGGGATGATCTCAAACACGCTGAATAACTTCGCCAAGGGCGATATTGAGTCCAGCTTTTTGTCGGGACTCGATGGTTTTTCGGCATGGGACGACGTAATTCACCCTTTTTTCCTTTTTGTAGGGGTTTATATTTCCTCCTTTGGGCTGGCGACCGCGCTCGTAGTAGGAATGGTCTGGTACGCACTAAACACGATCACAAGCCAGTTCAATCAACAGGCCACGGAAATCGCTTTGACCAAGGAATCCGAGCAAAGTTCAAATCACCTTGAAACCTTAAGAGAAAAGTTGAAAAGCCAGAACCGGGACCGGCAGGGGCTACTCGTCGGCGAGGATGGATTGACCGAGGCGCAGCGACGGACGATCGAGGAAGAGGCTGAGTTTCAAAGAGTCAACGATCTCGCAAATAATTACCGGAAGACGCAGCTCGAATCGGCCATTGGCAAGACCCCTGAGACCCAGGAAGCAGAAATGCAGGCCGCGGCGGCACAGTTAGTTAAGGCCGCCGGGATCTTTATCATTCTGATCGGCCTTGCGGTTCTATGGGGCTTCTTCTATTTTCCCGCGGCATGTGCGGTGGCCGGGTATACGAAGTCTTTCGCTGCGTCAATAAACCCGCTTGTCGGACTCGATACGATAAAACACATGGGTTTCGATTATTTCAAGATCCTGATGATGACATCTTTGCTGTCGATCGTTTCGGGTGTCATCGGTGGAATACTCGGCCTGATACTGTCGCCCTTCGATTTGCCGGGGCTCGGTAATTTGCCGGCAAAATTCATTTCGAGTTTTGTGGGTTTCTATTTCTGGGTTGTATTCGCTGTACTGCTCGGATTGGCCCTCTACAAAAATTCAAACAAACTGAAACTCTACAGATAGACCAATCGAAGAATGAACGGCGGCTGCGGGAGAAGTTTCTCGCAGCCGTCTTTGTTTGATTCCCGCTTGTTTCATATAATCTATGGTTTGCCGAAAAGCGGCATAGAGACAGCTGGTGGCTGCCGATTCGCGTAGGTTATTGATGGCATTTTGGCGTAGAAAGAAAAATAAGGAAGCCTTTTCGGGTTCGATTCTGGGCCTCGACAAATCTGTCGAAGAACTGAAGGCCCGTGAAGAAGCGATTGAACGGGAACTCGGGGTCCGGTTCAACAAGGCAATTGCGAAGACCCGGCATTCGATCAACGACAAGCTCGACACTGTTTTCGAAAGCAGGAAGAAGATCGACGAGGCGTTTCTCGATGAACTGGAGGAAATGCTGATTTCCACTGATATCGGAGTGTCCACGACATTTCAGGTGCTGGATTCGGTTCGGAAAGGGGTCTCGAGGGCTGAAATAACAGACATGGCTGCTCTTAAGGGCAGAATGAAAGAAGAGCTTCTTTCGATCCTGCACGCTTCCGAAGCAGCCGGCGTGGCTTCCGAAACCGTCGTTGACGAATCGGTCAAACCCTATGTGCTACTTGTGGTCGGCGTTAACGGAGTCGGCAAAACAACGACAATCGGAAAACTCTCGCAGCGGATAAAGAATGAAGGAAACGAGGTGATGATATGCGCCGCCGACACTTTTCGCGCGGCTGCATCGGAACAGTTGGAAATATGGTCTGAAAGAGCGGGAGTCCCACTCATTCAGCAAAAACAGGGCACTGATCCGGCGGCGGTACTCTTTGACGCGCTGAAATCAGCCAAGGCCAGGGATGCGGACGTGCTGATCGTCGATACGGCTGGCAGGCTCCACAATAAATCCAATCTGATGGCGGAGCTTGAAAAAATGAAACGCATTGCGTCCCGTGAAGTCGAAAACGCTCCGCACGAGACTTTGCTCGTAATTGACGCGGTTACCGGCCAAAACGGGCTCGAACAGGCACGACAGTTCATGAATGTCGCCGAGGTGACGGGGATCGTACTGACGAAACTGGACGGCACGGCAAAGGGCGGGATCGCGGTCGCGATCTCAAAAGAGCTGAATTTGCCGATTCGATATGTCGGCATCGGAGAAGGCGTCGACGACCTGACCCTTTTCGATCCGGAAATATACGTGGATGGATTGTTTGAATAGACTGCCGTTTCAAATCGGGAACAAGAAGCATCGCAATTGAATTCAGAAGAATTTGACATAAAGATGACAAGACGGGCGCTCGAACTCGCTGCGCTCGGAACCGGACTGGTAAGCCCCGGGCCGCTGGTCGGTTGCGTAATTGTGGATGCTGACGGGAAGATCGCGGGAGAGGGAACCTATTTTTTCGACGATGTGACCCACGCCGAGGTTGCCGCCCTTGAATTGGCGGGTGACAAGGCTAAAGGCGGAACGGCGTATATCTCGCTCGAACCGCACTCCCATCACGGACGGACCCCGCCCTGCACCGAGGCACTCATCGAGGCCGGCATAAAGCGCGTCGTTGTCCCTATTGAGGACCCGAACCCCCTTGTATCGGGGATCGGTTTTGCGACTCTCCGAGAACAGGGTATTGAAATCCGAGAAGGCATTCTGAAGCGCGAGGCAGAAATTCAGAACGAGAAATTCATCCATTGGCACCGGACCGGCCGGCCCTTCGTTCATCTTAAGTTTGCCGGTTCGCTGGACGGCAGTTGCGCCACGCGGACCGGGGAGTCGAAATGGATAACGGGCGAACCGGCGAGGGGCAGGGGACAGTTATTGAGGCATCAATACGATGCGATTTTGGTCGGCGTAAACACGGTGCTCGCGGACAACCCCGGTTTGACGGACCGGTCAGGCCTGAAACGCCGGAGGGATTTAAAGCGGATCGTTCTGGACAACAGGCTCAGAATCGATCCGTTGTGTTCAATAGTGCAATCAGCCTCCTCGATTCCGGTCATAGTCTTCTGCGACCGCGATGCCGATCCCGGGAAGGCTGCCAAGCTTAGCGAGATGGGGGTCTCGGTAAGAAAACAAAAGGGAGGAGGCAAGAATTTAGCGAGTGTTCTCGATGCTCTGGCTGCTGATGACGTGCAGGGCGTTCTTGTCGAAGGCGGACCCTCGGTAAGCGGTTCGTTTCTGGATAACCGTCTCGTAGACAAAGTTACGGCGTTCGTTTCGCCTCTGATTATCGGCGGGACCGGCGCATTGCCGGCGGTTGGCGGCGAGGGCCCCGCATCGCTCGCAGAAGCCTTGCGGCTAAAAGACGTCCGTTTCGAAAGATGCGGCGGGGATTTCGAGATCACGGGTTATCCCGAATCACGGGCCCCGGATGGTGATTAATTTGGCCCGGCAAAACAAAAGAAACACCGCGAGACCATTTGCCAAGAGATCGCTCGGTCAAAACTTCCTCGTCGATCAGAACATTGTTCGGAAGATCGTTGAATCACTCGTTCCGATCGAAGAGTCTCTGATTATTGAAATCGGTCCGGGCCGCGGCGCTTTGACAGGGGAACTCGCATCGAGAGCGCGTAAGTTCGTTGCAATTGAGCTGGATACCGCATTTGCTGCGGATTTGAAGAAGCGCTTCGAGACCCACGCGGATGTCAAGATAATCGAAGAAGATGTTTTAGAAGCTGATTTCAAGGCGCTGGCCCCATTCGCTCTGGGAACGTCGGATACAAAGATAGTAGCCAACCTGCCCTACAATATTTCGACCGCAGTTCTGGAGAGGCTTGCCGGGATCCCGCTAGAGTTTTCCGAAGCTGTGCTGATGTTTCAAAAAGAAGTTGTTTCACGGATTACAGCGCGGCCGGGAGACAGGAACAGGGGATACACGACCGTTATTACCGAGGCTAGTTTCGAAACGGAGCTCTTGTTCGATGTGGATCCGAAGTCGTTCAAACCCGTGCCGAGGGTGAGGAGTGCGGTCGTTCGCATCAGGCCGAAGGATGCCCCGGAAATCAAAAACGAAGAGAGGTTTCGCGCCGTTGTAAGCGGTGGTTTTCGCCAAAAGCGAAAAACGATACTAAATAATCTGAAGCAGGTGGGTTTTGTGGCAGATGCGAGAGAACTGCTCGCCGAGGCGGGGGTTGAGCCGACGCTCCGGCCGGAAGTGCTCAAACTGGAGGACTGGATCAGATTGGCGGCGTTGACCGAAACGAAATCCTGAACAAGGCGGGTTGACAAGGCTTTTTCGTCGAGGGAGGGTTCAGCGGCGATGTGTTAGAATCGACCTTAGCCTCCCGGGTTAGACACATACAATGAATGAAAAAATCGAAATCATCCCTCTGGGAGGTATCGGCGAATTCGGCATGAACTGCCTCGGTATCCGTCACGCCGGTGAAATGATCGTCATCGATGCGGGGATGGGCTTTCCCGAAGAAACTCCATACGGTGTAGATATCTCGATTCCCAATTTCGATTCGTTCGAGGCCTATGAAGACGAATTGACGGCGCTCTTCTTGACGCATGGTCACGAAGACCATATCGGATCTGTTCCATATTTTCTTAAGCGATTTAATCTTCCCGTCTACGGTTCCCGCCTGACTCTCGCGTTTGTCGAACGAAAACTGGAGGAGCACGACCTCCTCGATGATGTATTGATGCACCGCGTGAGTGCCGGCGATTCCGTCAGCGTCGGGGAATTCGAGGTCGGGTTTATACACGCATCGCATTCGCTTGTGGATTGTTTTTCCCTCGCCGTCAAGACCTCTGTGGGGACGGTTATCCACACCGGGGATTACAAGATCGACGATTCCCCCGTAATTGGTAAGCCCTATGATCTAAAAACGTTGAGGCAGTACGGCGATGAAGGGGTACTGGCGCTGCTGGCGGATTCGACGAATGCGACTGTTCCCGGGAGAACGCCTTCCGAGCAGGCGGTCGTTCCCGATCTGGAGAAAATTTTTGAGAACACCGATGGACGGCTCTTTGTGACCACATTTTCATCCTCCATCCATCGGCTCCAAGTGGTTTTCGATCTCGCGAGGATTTACGGCAGGCGGGTTTGCGTGATGGGTCGCTCGATGCGACAAAATGTGGAATTGTGCGAAGAATTGGGTTTCCTGAAAATCGACCATGAAAGCACTGTCGGGCTTGGGGAATCGAAACAGTTGCCGGATGATGAAGTCGTATACCTGGTGACGGGTTCGCAGGGCGAGTCACGTGCGGTAATGTGGAATCTTGCTACTCAGAGCTTCAAGGGCCTTTCAATTAAAGAAGGTGATACCGTCGTGCTTTCGGCGCGGATAATACCGGGAAACGAGAAACGCATTTCAAAAATGATCGGTGCGATCTATCGGAACGGCGGAAATATCATTGAAGAAAAACGAAGACTGATCCATGTTTCGGGACATGCTTCCCAGGAAGACATTAAGATCATGACGGAAACGGTGGCGCCGAAATTCCTGGTGCCGATCCACGGTGAGTATCGAATGTTATTCAGGCACAAGGAGTATGCAAAAAACCACCTTGGCTTTACCGAGGAACGCGTGAAGTTGATAGAAAACGGCGACATTCTCGAGCTTACGTGCGATTCGGCAAGGATCGTCTCGACCAGCGAAATCGGGAAGATATTTATCGGTGAAGCGAATACGGGGGAGATTTCCTACGATATCGTTCGCGAACGGAAAAAGCTCGGATACAGCGGGATTATGTCGCTAGTCGTTACCCTTGACAGGGAGTCGCGCGAATTGGCGTCAGAGCCTCTGATCGAGATTCAGGGCGTTTCCGGAGTCGATGCCCTGAATGGAAGCATTGCCGGAGCCAAAGCATCGGTCGCCGCTGCTGTTGAGGACATTTCGAAACAGAATCTCTCCGATGAGACCTGGTTGAAAGAACACCTGAGGATTCATCTCAAAAGGTACATTCAGAGTACGACCGGTGCGCGTCCTGTCATCGTACCGACGATAGTTGAAGTCTGAGCGGCCGGATCCGGCTGCGAACAGGAAAAATGGAAAATGGTCTTCCGGAATATCAGGTTAAGGCGGAGAAGCTTCTGAGCGGAGCCCGGGTCGAAGTTTCACCGGAAACCTATGCGGTTATTTCTCTCACTCACACCAACTGGACATCGCTTCTCGACAATCCTGAACTTTCACCAAGGATGACCGCTCCGTTCTTGATCTTTAAGGATCGCTGGGAAGTAACGATGGTCTTGGATGAGGAGGACTATTTGACGGTGCGGCATGCGGTGCGAGACGCGGGAGTTGAAAAAGGGTTTCGTCTATTGAGTTTTGACGTCGACCTCGGGTTCGATGTAATTGGATTTATGGCCAGAATATCGGCAATCCTCGCAGATGCCGGGATTTCTATTTTGCCGGTTTCGTCCTTTTCAAGGGACCACGTACTTGTAAAACAAGGCGACCTTGCTAAAGCCCTGAGAGCCCTTCGCGGACACATAGCCGAGGTGTGTTAACCCGGCTTTTAAAATGGAGGCAGTTACCGGAAAGCGTGATATCCGGGCAGCCTTCGAGCATAACGAGAGCAGTTCCGTTTCGCCGGTTACGTATGGACTATTTCGAGGGAAAAAGAGTGTTCCTGACCGGCGCCTCAAGCGGCATCGGCGAGGGACTCGCGGAGGCTCTTGCGCAGCGCGGCGCGGTTGTGGCCCTCGTCGCGAGGCGTGAAGACCAGCTCGAGACCCTACGAGGAAGAATCGAAGACGCTGGCGGGACGGCCCGTGCATTTCAAGCTGATGTCGTCAATGCCGGGGAGCTACGTGCTGCCGAAAAGCACTTCACCAACGAGTTCGGTCATATCGATATATTGATCGCTAATGCCGGAATAGGAGGAAACGACGAAAAGACGCGAAGTCTCGAGCCCGATGCTGTAAAGAAGGTCATTGATGTTAATCTGCTCGGCGCGGTAAACTCCGTGTTCGCCGTCCTGCCCGGGATGCGGAAAAGAAATGAGGGCCAACTGGTAGCGATTTCGAGTCTTGCGGGATTACGCGGTCTGCCGAAATCGGCAGCGTACTCAGCGAGCAAAGCCGGTATGAACGCATTCTTTGAAAGTGTCCGGCTCGACCTTGGATCGACCGCGATCGCGGTCACGATAATTACACCCGGATTTATAAAGACACCACTGACTTCCGGCCGAAAATCGAAAATGCCCTTTATCATGGATCTCGAAGATTCGATTCCGCTATTTTTGAAAGCGATCGAACGGAGAAAGAAATTTGCGGCTTTTCCGTGGCAACTTGCAACTGTTGTAAAGCTGGCGCGGTTTTTCCCGGCGGGGCTATATGACCTCATCGCCGGAAAGGCCAGATACCGCGAATAAAGTTGGTTTGGCGGCATCAGACTGAAATAGGTTTTTTTGAGACATACCAGCGTTTAACTGACATTTTTTATGGATCTAATTCAAGCGGTTATTCTCGGCATCGTGCAGGGGCTGACCGAATTCATTCCAATCAGCTCTACCGGCCACCTCGTTTTCGCAGGACGACTGACGAATCTGTACCAAGGTAATCCCGAGCAGTTGACTGCGACTATGGCCGTGATTCAGCTCGGGACTCTCGCCGCGGTGTTTGTCTATTTTGCAACCGATATCTGGAATATCACTGTGGCATTTTTGCGGGACCACGTCGCATGGATAGCCGGCCGGCGAAACAGTTTCTCCGGAACAAACGGAATCAGGCCGATCTGGCTGTCCGACGACGCGTGGCTCGGTTGGCTGATTGTCGCCGGATCAATACCGGTTGGAGTGGTCGGGATTGTATTTAAGGACGAGA
>JAOTWT010000063.1 GCA_029862725.1 Acidobacteriota bacterium
TCATCGTTGCGTCGAACATTCGGTCCCCGACTGTGGCCGTTGCAATGATCTTGTACTCGCCGGGCTTCGTATTTGCGGGGATAATTACTGTGCAGTCAAACGATGTTGCGCCTCCCTTTTTGGATATAGCAAAAGATTTCGAGGCCGGACGTACCTTCCACCCCTTGGGAAGCAGAAGGTTCGCCGTGCCCTGTACTGCTTTCTCAGAATTACTTCGAATGTTAAGCGATAAATGTCGCTCGGTTGTTTGAGCACTTCCCGTTACCACGAGCAAATGCTGATCGAGATCTACCGAGACCTTTGGAACCACGTTGAAGTTTCTACGTATTTCGCCGCGGGTGTCGTCTGCATACCTGTATTCGACGGGCTGCCGGTATTCGATCTCAGTACCCTCGATCTCGATATTCACAACTGCGGACATCAGAGCGGGTTGAAAGGGCCGGTTCTGATTCGGCCCGTTTTCCCAACGGTATAGGTAACCGTCGCGCGAACTTTCGAGAAAATACGGTTGTGTCGGTTTGGCAAACTTAGGTATCTCGACGCCAAACGATTTGGTGACACTCGGTGTTTCGCGAAAAAACCTGGCCCGCGGCGAATCATCGGCGGCTCCTGTTTCACCTTCGGTGATATCCCAACCCTCGGGCGTATCGAGATGAATACTCTTTACCGCAATCCCCGAATCATCTGGGAAAAAGACATTCACCAACGCACCGATGACTTCCTCGTCTGCGGCAGTTTCCGAGTTTGTAAGCGCATCGATCTGCAATCCGGCGGAATGACGGATCGCAGCGTCGAACTCTGAGATCTTCGCGCGTATGTCAATGCGGTCCGTTTCGGAGAGCCGCCTTTCTTTGTCGACCAGCTGTTTGAGACTTGCGCGCGTACTCAGCAACACAGCTGTCGCCCCGGCGGGATTCGAAAGCCTGACCTCATAGACCCCTTTTTTGAAATCCTGTTCGATTTTCTGGAGGACATCCGCAACCGCCGGTTGATCGCGGACGAGGCTCCGGTATGAAGTGTCGACACCGTCGAACATACTTTCTTCCGCGCCTCGCACTACAAAATCGCTGTCGAGAAGATTCACCCCCGAAAAACGGTCGCCCTTTAGTTCGGTTCCGCCCTGCTCCTGGGTCTTGTGCTGGCTACGGCCCTGGGCGGCGATCTCGTAATAGCTGCGGCCGATCAGGTGATCGTATTCACCGGTATTCATGCTCAGTGTCGGCGCGTTTGTATCTCGGAACCCCTGTCCGACATAAAACTTGGATACCTTCCAGGCGGGCCCTGCGTCTTTGCATTCGTCGGCGTCGGCCGCCGCTTTTACCGCGATCGGAGCGATATAACCTGCAAACTGGTGCTGGCCGTGACCGTCCCTTGGAGTGCCGCCGAATCTCGGCACGACTACCTGCGGCCTGAATTTTCGTATCGCCCGAACAACATCGCATTTGATGATTTCCTCGTCCCAGTTGCGCTGTGCTTCGGCCAGTGTCTTGGAATAGCCGTAATCGAATGCACGCGTAAACATCTGCTCGGCGCCATCGAGCGTCCGCGCCTGGAGCAACTCCTCGGCGCGTATAACGCCAAGCGCCTCGAAGAGTTCCGGACCGATTACATTTTGGCCGCCGTCACCGCGTGTAAGCGACAAATAGACCGCTCGCGCATTCTCTTTCCGGGCGAGGTACGCAAGCATGTCGGAGTCCTCGTCATCCGGATGCGCGCCAATATGCATGATCCTTTTGGTATTGCCAATCTTCTTGAGCATCTGGCCGAGGCCAATCGCGCCTTGATCGTAAATGGGACGGACTTGCGCCGGGCCCTCAATTGCGGGACTCAAAACCACGGCCAATAATCCACATATTGCTCGCGCGCGGATCCATAGAAATCTGTTCATATTGATATCGGGGAAGAGTTCTGATTTTTTATGAGATTAGCATATCTTACAGGCAGTGGGAGACCGGGTGATCGGTAGAAAGAAGTTCACATTGCCGAAATCTGAATGTCTTAGGGGTGGGTTTTTAATATAGTCTGATCGGCTTACGCATTGTGACCTCTTTATTCCCGAGTCTTTGCTGAGATAAAGCCCGTTTATTCCCCTTTGCATTCCTTGCGAATTAGAAGACCGGTTCACCTGCAATCGAATTCCAGGGCGATCTGTTTCGGAATACCTTATGTTCACAAGCTTGCAAACACATCGTGGTAAAATCCCGAGGCACGTCTGGAAGGGGGATTTCAAGGCTTACTTTCGCAAGCGGTTGTTGAAGAGTTTGAGTTCTCCCTCTTACTTTATGTGCGCCTCGGGATGCTGGTCGCCAACAAGGTTGAGTTGGACTCCGTGCTCGAGAAAAGACTCGGTACCGACGCTATTCCGACCCATTTTAGTTTGGCTGACATGGAATGCCATTAATCAGGGTCTTATTCCTTATAAGGCTCAATATCCCCTGGCGCACGCAGCATTTTGTTGACTTCGTCAAGATGCTGTTCTTCCATGTAGATCATTTCGCGCGCATATTCTTCGAGAATGACCGATTTGCCTTCGACGGACTGCTGCAGTCGATAATAAGCGTCCAGCGTCAGCTTCTCGTGCTCCAGGCTTTCCCGAAGAATGTCACCAATATCATGTTGTTCAGTTTCCAAAAGCGAACCGATCTTTAGCGAAGGGTGTCCTCCCAGCATCGTAACCAGCTCACCGGCCTTTTGTGCGTGCATCAGCCCTTCAGAGGCATTGCTTTTAAGCCAGGAAACTATTGGAATCCGGTTGTATCCGTAAACCATTAGCGAATAATGTGTATATCGAACGACACCCGCCAGTTCGAGTTCCATGATTTCATTGAGTATCGCGATACTTTTCTCGTTCTCGTTCATCAAAATCCCCATCTTGTCGAAAATTATTATCTGAGTATACAGGCTTACTCCGCCTGAATGTAAATGCGGTCAAAGCAACATCTCCATAAGCCCTGTAAACTTCGCGCTCTGCGCATCGCTTAACGGTCTGGCAAAATCATCGGCGCCCCGGCTGAAGGATTCAGAAGCCTCGCCAAAAATTTTCCTGCCGGTTTTTGTAAGTTTAACAAGGCTTACACGTGCGTCCCTTGGATTCGACTCTTTTTCAACGAGTCCGATCTTTTCCATCGGCAAAAGCAGTCTGGTAATACCCGACGCTGTCAATCCCACGCGCTCCGCGAGATCGATCCGCCTCATATTGTCGCCGGGCGAATCAGCCAGATGATACATAACCAGGAATTCCGTAAAGCTGATTCCGTGAATACTCAACTGATTTTCGACCCGTTTTGAAACTCGGGATTGAAGACTTGATAGTTTTATCAAAAGCTGTGCGTTTTGCGATATTGACATAAATTAATATTTCCTTGATCATTAGTTGATTACTCAAGTATCTATCAATGATTAAATTATGTCAATAGAGCTATGAGCTTCGACCCGCTCACGGCAGGCGTCGCCTTCCCCGCCGATCGCTCCGGCGGCAAATTCTCTTGGGATCGCTATCATCCTACTGAGACAACGCGACCGCGACTCACGGGCGGCGAAAAATCGCGGCCTTCACCGCTAAACAGGAAAGAGAATCTTTTTCCGCTATTGGGACCCCCGTTTGGATTGTCAACTTCCTGACAAAAGATCATTCTGAAGGCACCCGATTTCTAAGTTTCAGAATCCATTTCATACATTTGTGGCCGAAATCCACCGGCTCGCAATACATCATCGGGCAACCGCCGACGATACAATTGACCCCGTCTTTTTTGCAGGCTTCAACCGCTTCCTCGGAAACGCTTCCCTTGCCGAACGACCGGTGCATCCAGATCTGGTCGATCCCGGAATCGATGCATTGCCTCACGACATTCGCGGAAACATCGGGGTGGGTCACGATAACTGCGGCCTCTGGTTTTTCAGGCAATGAACCTATGTCCGGATAACACTTTTCACTCTCCACGTTTTCCGCGTTCGGATTGATACCAAAAACGTCGAAACCAGCTTGCTTGAGTTTCCGGTAAATCACGTTTGCAGGCTGATTCTTGTTGCGGGAAACGCCGAAAACCGCAATCGTCTTTTTATCGAGGAACTCCTTTACCTGTTTTGGAAGATTTGTCATTGTTACACCTCTGCAATTTGATCTCTTCTGCCCAGACTTGTACCAAACTTCGCAATTACGATGAGCGCGGGTATCCACAAAACAACCGCGTAAACCGCAAACCAGATCATTTCGTTCGCCGGCGAAACAGCCGGACCGAGCATAACCAGAAATCCGGTCGAACTCGCGTGTGTCAGTTGAGCGAGTAAGAGGCTGCCGGTGTTTCGGTAGATCCAGACCAGCAGGACTCTCATCGCCGTCATCGCTATAAACCACATGAAGATAAAGCGCGGCAGCCAATAAATTCCATGGGCTGCGAAGGAGCCGAGGAAGTCGGCCATCACGTGCCATGATCCGTGGATGAGCGCGAGGACGATCGTCGCGCGCCAAACACCAAAACTCTCCTCCATTTTCGGGTAGGCGAATCCCATCCACCCGGTCTCCTCTACAAAGCCCGCAAAAACCCCGGCGGTAATGCCAAACGCAATAAAGCGCGGGGCAAAGTCCGTTGAGACAATTGCGGCGAGGGAAATAAGAACCAACAGGATCAGAATCGGAAAGATCAGGAGTGCCGCCGCGTACCAGCGCATGCCAACCCGCCATCGGATCATACGGGAAAAGAGCTCGCGGATTCCGTTTCTGCCGTCGCAAAGAAGCGTCATCGCGATTCCCGCGATAAATGGACCGGCGAGCATTATCGGCGCCATCATCAGCGTGTCGTCCAAATCCAGGGGTTCGCCGCGTAGAAATTTTGGTCCTCCAACCAAAAAACTCCCGCCCCATGAAATCAAATAGGCTAGAGCGAAATAAAAAACGAGCGGATATCGTCGAATTACGGATCTGTTGTTCATTTTGATCGTTCCTTTACACAAAAAAGGCGAAATATTACGACAGCTGACAACCCCAAAGTAAGGGCAAACTCCGTGCCTTAATCAGCCAAAAGGGGGTAAGTCTCAACTTTGGAGATGTTTATAAAGTGGATTCGATTCTGTGAGTCGCAAGGTGTGAAATAATCCGCGAAAATATTCGCGAATATCCCGGATTATGGCTCCAATAAACAAAAGATCCCGGACACTCTTTAGTTTTAATTCCTCTCTGTTTTCCAACAGATCTCAAAAAGACACTCTTAATTTCGAATGAATCGATGAGGAAAGTATGTTCCTTTTATCAAAGCGCGTTAGGAGGAACGCCATCGTCTCAATTCCTAAGACGGGAGGTGAAAATCATCGTATCGGAAGAGCCCAATATTGACCGCGAGCGCAAGTAGTAATTCAACCAATGGAAAGGCGTGATGGATTTCGTTCAGTGCCCGGTTCGCCCAAGATCATTCTGCATCTCTGCCGGAACCGGGTAGTCCGGACGCACGACCTGCTTAACGGAATATACCGCCGGAATCGGTGGCTCGCGCCGCGCAGAAATCAGAGCGACCTCCTCTTCATCAGTTTTCAGATCTGCGGGAAGATCAGCGCGCCAATCATCGGGCCACTCTGAGGGAGTGGCGCGGCGAACGATCATCCCCATCCAGCGTTTACGCAGCTCGATCCATTCTTCTGTTTGTGCCGCGCTTTCAGCCGCTCCCGCCGCAGGGCGCAATTCGACATATATTGTTCGGCGAACCCCGGGGCTGCGTTTCGGCGGTGAACCGTGCAGTATCATCATGTCCTGGACCAAAACGTCACCGGCTTTGGCTGGCTGTTCAACGGCACCGGGAATGTCCCAGCCATGCTCTTCCGACAAGCCTTGAATGTCTTGCAGTTCATGCTGCGAGCCGGGAACATACCGCACGCATCCATCATCCGGATCGGCATCGTCCAGATAAATACCGACGTTCAGGTAAGGATATCCCCGCGGATGCGGGGCGCCCTGGTGCCACAGGATTACCGGGTGCGGATGCTGCTGTTTGTAGACGATATCAAACTGAAGGGGCACCACACCCCTACCGCACAATTCTCTGGCGACGGCCATCAATGCCGGGCATGCGAGGAGTTCGAGTACCGGTTCGGCGGCCGTTTCAAGTACATCATCGTACCGCGCAAGACGCGGACCGACGGGATCTTCAAGAACAGCGGCGTTATGCATGGGGTGGCCCGGCCAATACGCTTTCATCGCATCGGCCTCTAACCGGGTCGCTAGTTCGCGCCACTGGGCGAGCAATCCGGGTGGCACGGCGCCGGGCAATAAGGTGAACCCGTCGGACAAAAGCTGCATCCTTTGTTCTTCACTCGTCTCGTATAAATACATGAATATTTCGAAACCCGTACCTAAATCCGGATACCGCAAAACAGAATGCCAAATTCGGATCTAAATGTTCTCCTCCACTTCTCTTTGCTCCCTCACCGTCAAACTGATCAAATACCCCGACAAGACGGTCACAAATGTCCCGACGACATTGAACCAAAGGAATGCGATATCGGTGTAGCGGCTAAAGATCCCGACAGATGCCATACCTATCAACAAACCCAGGAAGGCACCACGGGCACGCGCGCGCTTGACCCCGATCGCGAGCACGAACACGCCAAGCAGCGAGCCGTAGAAATACGAACCGAATGTATTCACGACCTCGATCAGGGACCCGAGATTTGTCGCATAGATCGCGACCACACAGGCGAACAGCCCCCAGACAAACGTCGCCAAACGGCCGAACAGGACATAGTCGCGGTCGGTTCCTTCTTTTTTGAAATGGCGTTTGTAAAAATCAATCGTCGATGCGGTCGCGAGTGCGTTTAGCTCAGACGAGATGCTCGACATTGCCGCGGCGAAAATCGCAGCGATCAGGAGCCCCACCACGCCTATAGGCATATAAGTCAGTATAAACATTGGGAAAACATAGTTTACGTCGTTAAAGCTGTCATTCTTATTCGTCTTTTTGATGAATTCTTTGGCGGCCTTTCGTTTTTCAAGGAACTCTATGTTTTTCCGCAGATACTCTTCCTTTGCCGAAGAATAATCGAGTGCGATTTCCTCACGTCTGACGCCGGAAAAATAAACGGCGGCCTTGTTCCGTTCGGAATGGGCGGTCTTGTACTCATCCTCAAGCTGTTTGTACGCGGCCGGCGCCCTCTTCGCTGCGGCAGTCGCTTCGGCGGCGTTAAAGATCATCGGCGGGGTCTGGAACTGGTAAAAAACAAATACAAGCACCCCGATCAAGAGGATCATGAACTGCATCGGGATCTTCAGCACCGCCGACATCAGAAGCGAGGTTCGACCTTCGTCGACGGATTTTGCGGTCAGATAGCGTTGGACCTGGCTCTGGTCGCAACCGAAATATGAGAGAAACAGAAACAAAGCCGCGATTAGCCCGGACCAGATCGTATATTTTTCGGTCAGGTCAAAACTGGTTTCGATTGTCGTGAGTTTCCCCGACGCACCGGCAAGATGTAGCCCGTCAAACAGCGACACCTGTTCGGGAAAGCCCTGGATTATCATCACGAGGACGACGCCGAGTCCTATGAAGATCAGGATCATCTGTTTGACATCGGTCCAGGTCACGGCGCGTACGCCGCCAAACATCGTGTAAAACGTTGTCGTCAGGCCAATCGCAAAAATCGTCAGGATCTCGTTCCACCCGAGCACGATCGAGAGTATTACCGCCGGCGCGGCGATGATCACGCCGACACCAAGCCCGCGTGACATCAGGAAGAAAAAGCTCGTCAGGGTGCGGGTCTTCAGGTCAAAACGCTTTTCGAGATACTCGTATGCGGTAAAGACCTTGGCGTGGCGATAAAACGGCACGACGGTAATGCAAAGGATCACCATCGCCAATGGAAGCGCATAATAAAACTGCACGAAGCGCATCCCGTCGTCGTAACCCTGGCCGGTGGTGCCGACAAGTGTGATCGCCGAGGCCTGGGTCGCCATAACGGAAAGCCCGACCGCCCACCAGGGCAGACTCCGGTTGGCGAGGAAGAATCCCTCGATGTTGTTGCTTCCTTTTGTAAGGCGGATGCCGTCCCAGATTACGTACGCGAGGTACGCTGCGACGATCAGCCAGTCAAGCCATCTCATTTATCAATTGTCATTCTGACAAAGTCGGGTATTTATTCTTTTCAACGCAAAGGACGCAAAACTCGCGAGGGACGCAATAGATACCACCTTCGTTTTTTCGCGCCGGCAATACCATCTTTCACAAGAACGTTTTGTTTCGCAGAAACGCTTGAATCATTCACTTGGCGATCTTTGCGAACTTAGCGTCCTTTGCGTTGAAAAAACACAAAAACGCTGTTGGTAATGCTCTTTCTTGTCACCTGTCACCTGTCACCTGTCACCTGTCACCTGTCACCTGTCACCTGTCACCCGTCACCCGCACACTCGCACTTTCACTCGCACTTTCACCCGCACTTTCACCCGCACTTTCACTCGCACTTTCACTCGTACTCCGCACTCCCGCTTCCCTTGCTCCACTCCTGAATCCTGAATCCTGAATCCTGAATCCTTTTAAAAGAAATAGTATCTCGCGAAATAAAACATTATCGGCGCGTTAAACAGGAGGCTGTCCAGACGGTCCAGGAGGCCTCCGTGCCCGGGGAGGATGCTCGCCGCGTCCTTCGTCTTCGAACCCCTTTTCATTGCACTTGCCGTCAAATCCCCGCCGACACCAATCAAAGACATCGCAACGGCGAGTGAGACAGAGGCCTGATAAGGAAACTCGGGAAAGAACAGAAGCGTCGACAAAGCCGCAAATCCGATTGCGAGTATAATTCCGCCGACAAAGCCTTCCCAGGTCTTGTTGGGCGAGATCTTCGGAACCAGTTTTCTCTTACCGAATTTCTTTCCGATGAAGTAGGCGCCGGCATCCGAGCCCATCGTCACAAGAAAAAAGTAGAGCAGGATCTTGCTTGAAAGCGAAGTCACTACCGAGTATTCAAACCCGACCCGGATCGCCACCAGGTAACTACCGAGAAAAGCGATCCACAAGACTCCCAACAGCGTCACGCCGACACCGCCAAGCATTTTCGAAAAATCCTTCTGAAAACGGAAGGTCTGGCTGATCAGCAGCGAAATAAGGAAAACGATCGTTGTCGCGGACAGCAATTCCGGCGCTTTGCCGGGCGCGTCAAAGACAAAAGCGATAAAGAACAAACCGGCAAACACGTAGCCCAACGAGGCGTCAGCCTTTAGTTCGAGTTTCTTTGTCAGCGAAAAATACTCGAACAAGCCCGCGATGATCGCGACTGCGACCAGGAACACGAACAGCCATGCGGTCTCCGGATATACGGGCAATATCCACGGCAAGATAATGGACAGGATCAGGACCGGCAGTGCGACGGCGGCGGTTAGTAGTCGTTCCTTCATGATTTGTTATCTCCGGCCTGACTTCGATATTTCGGATAGATCCACTCAACCGCTACTGGATTCTGCTTCTTTTACGCCCCCGTAACGCCGGTCCCTATGTTGAAACTCCAGGATCGCCTCCAGAATTTCCTTGAGCCTGAAATCCGGAAACAGCGTTTTTGTAACGTATATTTCGCTATATGCGATCTGCCAAAGGAGAAAATTCGAAACCCTCAATTCCCCGCTCGTTCGGATCATCAAATCGATCTCGGGAAGGCCTCTTGTAAACAGATGCCGCTCGATGTCTTTCTCGGTCAGCGATTCGGCCGAGCGCCCGGAACGTTCCAAATCCCGGATTGCTCCTTTGCAGGCTTCGACTATTTCCGCCCGCCCTCCGTAGTTGAGCGCGACATTTAGTTTGGTACCGATGTTGTCCTTCGTCTTTTGTTCGGCATTACGTATTTCTTTTTGAACATCCGTTGCCAGCCCGTCGATGTCGCCTATCGCACGAAAGCATATTTGGTGCTCGTGTACCTCATCTATCTCTTTGTGAATATAGTACTTCAGCATCTCCATCAAACCAGAGACCTCATCCTGAGGCCGCTTCCAGTTCTCGGTGGAAAACGCATAAAGCGTCACCGCTTCGATCTCGAGCCGCGCAAACGTGTCGAGGATCGCCCTGACGGATTCCGCCCCTTCACGATGCCCGTAAAGCCGCGGTTTGTTGCGGAGCTTCGCCCAACGGCCGTTGCCATCCATGATTATCGCGACATGTTTCGGAAGCCGGTTTAAATCAATTTCGGCAAGGAGCCTGGCTTCCTTTGTGTCGGGGTCTAAGACTTGTTCAAAATTCTTGTGCAATTTGCTAATTGATAGTTTGTTCTTCTTTTCGACTCAAGTTCCGAAGCGAGATTTCCGCGACCGCATTCAAATTTATGGGGCCGTAAATGTGAGGAAACAGCTCGTCGTCCGTGGCTTTTTCGAGTTTTACTTCCGCGTCGATTTCCGAAGGATCGATCTCCAGTATGACGACCGATTCCGCATCCGAATAATACCTTTTGAGGACTCCATCGAGCTGTTCTAGAAAGCTGCAGTGGATGAAGCCTTCGGTCTGAAGACTCTCCGCGGTGTATTGATCTTTACCGTCGAAGCTATTCCAAATCTCCGACGTAACCACATGAAATATGTTATTCGTAATAGACCTCTTTCAGGGTCAAGCCATTCGCAGGGGCGGTTGCGCCGACC
>JAOTWT010000557.1 GCA_029862725.1 Acidobacteriota bacterium
GACTTCCGAATAAAACCTCATGGCGATTCACCTCTTCGCCATTGTCTATTCTCCGTCGCCGAAAGCGGACATCTAACTTGCTACACTGACCGGACATATAATGTGCTACCAACAATTTCAAACAAAAATCTTGATAAACACCGGTTTTTGGACTAGTATCTCCATACACCGCGGTTCGACGACGGCCCCGAAACCACGCGGTTTTTGGCTCACTTAGCTTCATCAGGTGGACTCCTTTAAGGCCGTTTCCGAACCGGGTTTAAGACATCCGCACTCAGGAGGGCGCCAATGAATCACGCAAAACATCTCATCGAATCAAAGGGAAACGAGATCTGGTCAATCGGCCCGGATGCAACAGTGCTGGACGCAATCAGCTTGATGGCGGAAAAGAGGATCGGCGCGTTGCTTGTTATGAATGATAACGAATTACAAGGTGTCTTTTCTGAGCGCGATTACGCCCGAAAAGTTGTGCTGAGGGGCAAATCGTCACGAAAAACAGCGGTCAGCGAGATCATGTCCTCCGAGGTGGTTACAGCAGACCCATCCAACTCGGTCGAGGAATGCATGTCCCTTATGACGGAAAACAGGGTTCGCCATCTTCCGGTCGTCACTGATAACCAGGTCGTCGGTGTTTTATCCATCGGCGATCTCGTCAAAGCAATTATCGACGAACAACAGTTCAAGATCGAACAGCTCGAAAACTTTATTACAACCGGTTATTGATGTTTTTGGCGATCACGCGAAAACCCGCGGTTTCGGTTTCAAATTGCGAGTTGACATTTCTCAAACGCGAACCGGTCGATTACAAAATTGCACTTTCCCAGCATGACGCGTATGAGCGGATTTTGGAAAAACTCGGCTGCCGCGTCATTTCTTTGCCCGCGAAAGAGGACTATCCTGATTCCGTATTTGTTGAGGACACAGCGGTTATACTACCAGAAGTTGCTGTTTTGATGTCACCGGGAGCAGAATCCCGGCGCGGCGAAGTCGATTTGATCGAACCATTGCTTGCCAAATATCGAGAAACGGTGCGGATCCAGCCGCCGGCCTATATCGATGGCGGAGATGTACTTACAATCGGTAAGAAAGTTTTTGTCGGGCAATCGACGAGGACGAATGGCGCCGGTGTCATGGCTTTACGTGAAATTGTACGGCGATTCGGTTATTCCGTATTTCCTGTCAAAGTTACGGGCGCACTGCATCTCAAAAGCGCCTGTGCCGCCCTCGACGACAAGACGTTGCTGGTAAACCCCGAGTGGCTCGATGTATCTCACTTCAAGGAGTTTAGGATATTAGAAGTCCGTGAGCCGTTCGCTTCTGATTGCCTTCATATCGAAGAAACAATCGTTCTGGATGAAAGCTTTGTAGAGACGATCAGGCTTGTGCGGAAGAGTGGTTTCAAGGTAGAAACGATTGATGTTTCTGAGTTTGGAAAAATGGAAGCCGGGTTGACCTGTTTGAGCCTGATTTTTGATGCAGCCTGATACTTTTGGCATTGATGGTAGCGGTGTTATCCGGAACCGACTGACTCGCGAATTAACTTTGAAACTCCTCGCTTATTTATTGGAAGGTGTAAACGAGGCTTCCCCGCACCTCAATGGCTTTTCCATCTATTATTGTCGGCTGAAACCTCGCATCCAGAGCAGCTCTGACGGAAGAATCCCGCCATACATCGGGTCCGCACATCGCTTTGGCTGAACTTACGCGCCCGTTCTGCCGACGGTTCCGACTCTCCGCTCCTCGCCATCTCGCACTCTCATTCGGGCCGCCGCTTGCTAGCGCACGCTGAACCGATCGCCATCGGCTACTGCCGACGGTTCCGACTGTTCGCTCCCCGCCATCCCGCGCTCTCATTCAGGCCGCCGCTTGCTAGCGCACGCGGAACCGATCGCCATCGGCTACTGCCGACGGTTCTGACTGTTCGCTCAGCAGCCATCGAGCACACCCGCTCTCGCGCTCTTCCAAACTACCCTCCAAACGCCTCGAGGTACTTGATCCCGCCGCCCGTGTTGAACAGCACGATCTTTTCGTCATGCAGGACCTCGCCCATGTCGAGCAGATTCTTTAACGCCACTAGGAGCGCGCCGCCTTCCGGTGCGGCAAAGATGCCTTCCGCCGCACCGATCTCAACGGCTCCCTCAACCAAATCCTTATCGGATACAGCGACCGCCGTTCCGCCCGACCTGCGCAAGATATCGAGCATAATGAAATCCCCGACTGCCGCCGGTACCCGGAGTCCGGATGCGACCGTGTGTGCATTTTCGATCTTTGTGCCGTGTTCGAGGCCTTTGTCGAATGCTTCGACGATCGGTGCGCAGCCATCGGACTGCACCGAGACCATACGCGGCTTGTCCGAACCGATCCATCCCATCGCTTCC
>JAOTWT010000558.1 GCA_029862725.1 Acidobacteriota bacterium
TGGTCCGTCAGGCCGTCGAACGGACCGGGGGAAACCTCACACAAGCGGCGCGCCTGCTCGATATTTCAAGAGACCAGTTAAGGTACCGCTTGAAGAAGGCCGATGCTCAAACTAAATCGGCGGGCAGCGACGGCAACTGAAAATTGAGATACCCGTAACCCCCAAATAATGATTCAAGAAGAATGAAAGACGAGGCGAAAGCCAAAACTCACGATTTTCATGACATCGAGCGCGAACTTGAGGACATCAAACGCGCGCTTGCCGAATCGACGATTGTCGCGGTGACGGACAGTCGGGGCAAGATTACCTATGTCAACGATCATTTCTGCAAGATTTCGAAATACAAACGCGAAGAACTTCTGGATCAGGACCACAGCATAGTCAACTCCGGGCATCACCCAAAGGAGTTTTTTGCCGAATTCTGGAAAACGATCAAGAACGGTAAGGTCTGGCGCGGCGAAATATGCAACAGGGCAAAGGACGGCGAAACGTATTGGGTTGCGACCACCATCGTTCCTTTCCTCGATGATTCCGGCAAACCTTATCAATACGCGGCGATCCGGCACGATATTACCGAACAAAAAATGACCGAGGAAATCCTCCGCGATCATCGCGAGCTCCTTGAACAGACCTACGACGCGATCTATATCTGGAATCTGGATGACGGAATCGTGTATTGGAACAAGAATGCTGAAGACCTGTATGGCTACTCTTATGAGGAGATGGCGGGAAGAGAGGTCTATGACGTCCTGCGAACGGTTTATCCGGCCGGGTTTGAAGACTATTTGGAACAACTCAAAAAAGAGGGTCACTGGGAAGGCGAAATCACGCAATTTACGCGGGACGGGACAGAGCTGATCGTGGAGAGCAGGCAGGTCGTTCAGCACAAACAGGATGAACGGCCGGTCGTTTTGGAAACAAGCCGGGATGTCACTGCGCACCGGCTTGCCGGCGAACGGATCAGGCAACAGGCATCGCTTCTCGAGAAAACAAGGGACGCAATTCTCGTTTGCGATCTGAACCATCGAATCATCTTTTGGAACCACGGGGCCGAAAGGGCTTATGGATGGTTGGCCGAAGACGTTCTGGGACGGGAAATCTGCGACACGATATGTAAGGGTGACCGGAGTATGATTGAAAAAGCGCTGCTCGCGCTGGAGAGCGGCGATGAATGGCAGGAGGAAGCCGTCACCTACACAAAAACGGAGCAGGAAATTACGGTGATCAGCCGTTGGACGCTGGTTAGGAACGAGCTAGATCAACCGGACTACTTCCTGATCGTCAACACCGATATTTCGAATCTGAAGAATGCGGAGCGCCAGCTGTTACGGGCGCAGCGCCTCGAATCAATAGGTACCTTGGCGGGAGGCATTGCCCACGATCTCAACAATGCGCTGTCACCGATCCTGATGGCGGTCGAAATGCTGCAAAATGAATTCAAGCTGCCGGCGGAAAGCCGACCCTGGCTATCGATCATTCGCGAGAATACCGAGCGCGGTGCCGACCTGATCAAACAAGTGCTTATGTTTGCGCGCGGCGCCGGCGAAGGGGACAGGCAGGAGATCCAGCCGAAACGGATGATCGAGGAACTCGTGCAAATCCTCACGAAAACGTTCCCTCAGAACGTCAAAATCGAATCCGAGGTCTTGCCCGATGTTCCTTCGATCAAGGCGGATCCGACACAAATTGACCAGGTGCTCATGAATCTCGCGGTAAACGCCAAAGATGCAATGCTTTCCGGAGGGGAGATTTTCATCCGTGCGGAGCCGGTTGTGATCGACGCGAACTATGCCGGGATGGATTCCAACGCCAGTGAGGGAAGATATCTGCTGATAACCGTAAGTGATACCGGGTCGGGAATCTCAGCTGAAAATATCGGTCGTATCTGGGATCCTTTTTTTACTACAAAAGAAGTTGGAAAAGGGACCGGACTCGGTCTCTCGACCGCACTCTCGATAGTCGAAGGTCACGGCGGTTTTATCAATGTTGAGAGCGAGTCCGGAAATGGAACCAAATTCTCGATCTATATTCCCGCGGCCGAGAATATAGACGCCGACGAGGAAACCAAAGAGGCTTTGCACTATAAATCCGGAAACGGTGAGGTCGTATTGGTCGTCGATGATGAGGAAAACATACGGCGTGTCTCCCAAGCGACACTCAGGAAATACGGCTACCGCGTCCTGATTGCTTCCGATGGTACAGAGGCCCTCGCCATATACACGCAAAACAAGGACATTGACATTGTGCTTACCGATATGGCGATGCCGTATCTCGACGGACCCTCAACGATAAGAGCCCTCAGGAAGATAAACCCCAAGCTTAAGGTTATCGGTGCCAGCGGCTTGGCGAATGCCACCATCGGCCCAAGTAACGAA